>CAZIEH010000001.1:0-34539 GCA_964538695.1 uncultured Eubacterium sp.
TTACGACTATGCCGATATTTTACAGGATTATAAATCCCTTATTGAGTTGCCCTTGCGGGCAATCCTTATCTTTTAGTTCGAAAGTGGTTTTACCCTTGGCGATAACGGTCGTATCCCTACCGTAACGCTTATCCATTTTGTATACAAAGCAGTTTCTGCAACCCTCGCTGACTTTTTTACAGCCGTGCCACGGGTTCCAAGGGATAGCTTTATCGATTTCATTGTTTTGCATATTATCCACCCCATTCTTTTAAAAAAGATTTTAGCACAAAAATGTAAACTTTTCAACAATCAATATAGATTTTACACAAACTGCATTTTTTAAATCTCTCCACTTGAATTAAGCGATATAATATGATAAAATTGTATGTACTTTATCGGTAAAGCAAGGGGGTACGGTATGACGGAGCAGCAATTGCGCGAAAATGTTGCAAAAAATTTGGTGGCTTACAGAAAGCTTAACCATATGACACAGTTAGAGCTTGCGGAAAAGCTTAACTATTCCGACAAATCGGTTTCGAAATGGGAACGCGGTGACGGGTTACCCGACTTGTATGTTATAAATCGCATTGCCGAGCTGTTTGATATAACTGTAAACGATTTAATTTCGCCCAAAAGGCCTAAAAAATATCTGTCCTCGCGCAGAAAACAGCACATAATAATACCGCTGTTGTCAATCGCCCTTGTTTGGCTTATCGCAACGGTCGTTTATATGGTTGTGGCAATGTTGCCGTTTTTCGTGCCGATGAAGTGGCTGACCTTTATTTATGCAATACCCGTTTCGTCAATACTTTTGGTTGTTTACACCGCACTTTGGTGGTCGCAAATAAGTAAGCTTTTAAGCATAAGCCTGCTGACATGGTCGGTTGCGCTTTCTGTTTTCGTAACTGTTTCCATACACGGCATTTCGCTTATATGGGCAGTTGCCGCGGTTTTGCAATTGATGGAAATACTGTGGTTTATATTGAGATACAGAAAAACAAAAGAATAGCAAAATCGGCTGTAAAAACTAAAATTTTTACAGCCGATTTTTTATATTTTCTTTATTCGGTCAGCTCTTTTGCAAGGGCTGTTATTTGTGCGCGGCTTTCGTCGGAAAGTGCCGATTTTACAGTAACAACATTCTCGGCAAATGAAATATCCTTTGCGTTCTCAAATGCTTTTTTAATAACATTTGCCGCGGTAGGTGCCCAACTGCCGTTTTGTATAATGCCTATCTTGCGATTTTTATAGCCGCGCTCTGAAAGCTGTGCCATAAACTCGCGCATAAAGGGAAACACCTCGCCGTTGTAGGTTATGCTTGCCAGCACAAGACGGTCATAACGGAACGCATCCTCCACTGCCTCTGCCATATCACAGCGTGCAAGGTCGCAAACCGCGACTTTTTCGCCGTTTTTCTCAAGCTCGGCTGCCAAAAGCTCTGCGGCGGCTTTTGTATTGCCGTAAACCGAGGCGTAGGCTATAACAACGCCCTTATCCTCGGGCATATATTTTGACCAAGTGTCATATAAGCCGATATAATATTGCAGATTTTCGCTTAAAACAGGCCCATGCAAGGGGCAAATAATTTTAATATCAAGTGTGGCGGCTTTTTTAAGCAATGCCTGCACCTGTGCGCCGTATTTGCCGACAATGCCGAAATAGTATCTGCGCGCTTCGCAAGCCCAAGCCTCATCGGCATCGAGTGCGCCGAACTTGCCGAATCCATCGGCAGAAAACAATACCTTTGCCGTTTCGTCGTAGGTAACGATAACCTCGGGCCAATGCACCATAGGTGCGGTAAAAAATTTAAGCGTGCGCCCACCGAGTGTGAGTGTTGCGCCCTCGCCGACGACTACGGCACGGTCGGAAAAATCCGTACCGAAAAACTGCTTCATCATTTTAAAAGCCGCGGCAGATGCAACAACCTTTGCATCCTTGTACTTCTCGCAAAAAACGGCGATATTTGCCGAATGGTCAGGCTCCATATGCTGTACTATAAGATAATTCGGGGCTTTGTCTTTCAAAACCGTTTCAATATTGTCAAGCCACTCGTCACCGAAGGCGGCATCAACTGTATCCATAACGGCGATTTTTTCGTCGCAGATAACATACGAATTATACGCCATACCGTTAGGCACGATATATTGACCCTCGAAAAGGTCAATTTTTTTATCATTTACACCGACATAGTGTATGTTGTTTGGTAAATTCATATTTTCACTCTCCTTATATATAAATTATATGCTATTTTCGTTGATAAATCAATATCGCATTTTTGTTACCATTATATTTTTCAGCATATATCAGTGTTGCTTGCATAAAAAAGGCAAGGCGATTAACCACCGCCTTGCAGAGTTTATGACTATTTAAGCAGCTTTACAAAATCTACCTCGTCAATTTGCAGTACGCTATCGGCACTTTTTCCCGTCGTTATGCCACCGAACTTGGTATTTAAGCTTTCGTAAAGCGGTTCTTCGACAAAAATTGCCGCATTTTGCACCTTGCCGTCCTGCAACTTAAATGTGCCCTGATAGCCGTACAAAGCATACATTTCGCCGTCATCGTTTTTCTTTATGTATTCGTCGCCGACCTGTATAAAATACGAATCGTCAACAGCTTGCTCAACATACTTCGGCTGGTTGCAGTTTTCGCGACCCGACAGTGTTTTTTTAATGTGTTCGTTCTTTACATATTCCGAATAAAGCATTTTACCGCCGTTAGCATACAGCTTTTCGCCGTTGTAGCTACCCTTATATATTTCAATGACTTGCGGTGTAACCTCGGTGTTAATAAGATAGTTGTCTGCAATAAAGCCTTTAGCTTCCTTTACCTTTATTTTCACAACCAAATCGGCATCCCCGACAAGCTCGTCAAAATTTAATGCAATCTTACTGTAATTGCATTTGGTTGAAATTTTCAAAGCCGATGCATCATCTACGCCTTTTTCTGAGCTTGTTTTTGAGCTTATTTCGGAGCTTGAGCTTGCGGCGGCTGTGCCTGCTTTAGATGAGCTTTGAGCCTTTTCCTTGTCCGAGCAGGCACAAAAACAGGCTGTAAGCAGCAATGCAACTGCGACGGATAATATTTTCAATTTTTTACTCAATTCAAGCACACCCTTTCTGTTTTTATGACAACTTATATTGCGGTATAAGTCAATATAAAAAGCAAACCCACCGTATAAAACACGGTGGGCAATTCGCTACTTTTCTATTTTACAACGAATTCTGTTGTGATACGCGCGTGTTTCTTTGGAAACCACACCGCCGAGTGCGATTAACGCGATAAGGTTTGGCAGTGCCATAAGGCCGTTGAAAATATCGGCAATTGTCCAAACGGCAGACACCGTGAGGTAAGGACCGATGAAAACAGCGGCAATGTACAGCCAACGGAATGCAATCATAATAAACTTTTTGCCGCCTGTAAGATATTCAAGGCAACGCTCGGAATAATAGTCCCAACCGAGAATGGTGGTAAACGCAAAGAATGCAAGACACAGCATAAGCAAGAAGGACGAAACATTTTCGTTCCACGGCAAGCCATTTTGCCAAGCATAGTTGGTAACCTGAACACCCTCAAGACCTTTTACATCATATGCACCTGTAAGGACTATTGAAAGACCTGTCATAGTACAAACAACGATGGTATCTATAAAAGTACCGGTCATTGTAACAAGACCCTGACGAACAGGCTCGTTAGTCTGTGCCGCCGCAGCCGCAATAGGTGCAGAGCCGAGACCTGCCTCGTTCGAGAAAATTCCGCGACCGATACCCTTTTGCATAGCCATTTTTATACTGATACCGACAAATGCGCCGCCTGCCGCCTCGGGGGTGAATGCGCTTTTTACAATTAAAACGATAGCGGACGGTATCTCTTTAACATTGCAAAAAACAATTACAAGTGCCAAAACAACATATGTAATTGCCATAAACGGAACAACAACCTGCGCAACACTTGAAATACGCTTAATACCGCCGATAATGACAAGTGCCACAAACAGTGTTACTATAATACCGCCGATAACGACCGACCATGTGTAGGAATTATCGCCGATAGAGAAAGCGATGTTTGTTGCATCCTTGTCGAAAAAGTTTTGTATAGCAGAGGTAATACCGTTAATTTGCGTAAATGTACCGATACCGAGAAGACCGACGAAAATACCGAAAAACGCAAATAGCTTTGCAAGCCATTTCCAGTTTTTACCCATACCCTTTTCTATATAATAGAACGGACCGCCGAGAAAGTGACCGTCGCCCTTATCCTCGCGGTATTTTACCGCCAAAAGACCCTCGGCATATTTGGTCGCCATACCGAAAAATGCGGCGACAATCATCCAAAAAAGCGCACCGGGGCCGCCGGCACAAATGGCAGTTGCAACACCGACGATGTTACCCGTGCCGATAGTCGCCGAAAGCGCGGTACACAACGCACCGAAGCTTGAAACCTCGCCCTTTCCGCCTTCTTCATTCTTTACCATAAATTTCAGTGCTTTGCCGAGGTGAAAAACCTGTACAAAGCCCGAACGCACGGTCAAATAAAGACCCGCACCGAGAATGAGGACTATCAAAAACCATCCCCAAATAAAATCGTCAATACTGACAAGCCAGTCGTTGAACCATTCCACACCGTTCACTCCTCAAAAGTATAAATATTGATTATTATACATTATTTTTCGCTGTTTTACAACTTGAAATTGCATAATTGTTAAGAAAAACCGCAAAAAATTCATAATTTAATGTATATCGCAATTATCGCTGTTTTATTTTAAGTTTTGCAGCGTGCTTGCCGAAAAATGTTCGGTCGGTGTCGTATAAAACGATATTTTTTCGCAGAATATAAAAAACATTTGACTATTCACCACATCTGCCATATTATAATATGTATAGTGTGAAAGGTAGGATTGTATGAGAGAAAACGGAATTTTAATGCCGATATTTTCGCTACCGTCAAAATACGGCATAGGCACTCTTGGCGAGGCGGCATATAATTTTGTCGATTTTTTGCAAAAGGCAGGTCAGTCATATTGGCAGATTTTGCCCATAGGCAGAACAGGCTTCGGTGACTCGCCCTATCAGTCTTTTTCGGCATTTGCGGGCAACCCGTATTTTGTGGATTTAACTATGCTGTGCGACGACGGACTTTTGCTTGAAAACGAGTGTAAAACAGCGGATTTCGGTGACAGTCACTTTGCTGTTGATTACGGCAAGCTGTATGAAAACCGTTTGCCGCTTTTAAAGAAAGCCGCCGAAAGCTTTAAAGAACAAAAAAACGCAGAATACGAAATATTCTTAAAGGAAAACTCCTTTTGGCTTGACGATTATGCGCTGTTTATGGCAATAAAAAACCGTGAGGGGTGTGATATTTCGCACTTCCCAACACCGCTTTTACACCGTGATGCCGCGGCGTTAAATACAGCATTTAACGAGCTGTATGAGGAAATAGAGTGTGAAAAAATTATACAGTACTTCTTTTTCTCACAATGGAAAAAGCTGAAAAAGTACGCCAACGACCGCGGTGTTAAAATAATCGGTGATATTCCCATATATGTTTCGTACGACAGTGCCGATGTTTGGGCGGCGCCCGAAATGTTTTTACTTGATGACGACCTAAAGCCCACCTTAGTTGCAGGCTGTCCGCCCGATGCCTTTTCTGCCGACGGTCAGCTTTGGGGCAATCCGCTGTACGATTACGACGCAATGGCGCGCGACAACTTTTCTTGGTGGTGCAGGCGTTTACACCACGCCGTGACGATATTCGATGTTGTTCGCATAGACCATTTTCGCGGCTTTGAAAGCTTTTACGGTATCCCATACGGCGACAAGACGGCGGCTAACGGAAAATGGTACAAGGGTCCAGACTGCAAGCTTTTCGATGCCGTTCACAAAAAGCTTGGTGCCTTGCCTGTTATTGCCGAGGATTTGGGTCATATAACCGCGCCCGTCCGCAAGCTTTTACAGCACACCGGTTACCCTGGTATGGCAGTTTTGCAATTTGCGTTTGACCCAAACGGCGACAGTCGATATTTACCACACAACATTACAAAAAACACCGTGGTTTATACGGGAACACACGACAACGACACTATTGCAGGCTACATTGCAAACGCCGACGAGGACGAGCGCCGATTTTGTATTGACTATCTGCGCCTTAACCAAAGCGAGGGGTGGCACTGGGGTATGATACGCAGTGCTATGCAAACGGGTGCGGATATTTGCATAATTTGTATGCAGGACTTTATGGGTCTGGGTAGTGAGGCGCGAATAAACACACCCTCTACCGACAGCGGCAATTGGCAGTGGCGCATTGACGGCGGCTGTATTAACGATTGGCTTGCAGGTATTATTAAAGACTACACCGCACTGTACCGCCGACTTGGCAAAAACGGCGACGAGGTTTAATTGGTGCGGCGAGACTTGCGTAAATGAATTTGAAACGAGATGATATAATGCGCAGTTACGAAAATCCTTTAAAAACAAGCGAAAACCGCCTTGCGCCGAAAAGCTATGTCATACCGCAGGGTGTTTCGGAATACACACTTTTAAACGGCGAATGGAAGTTTGCATATTTTTCACGCGATATCGATATGCCCGAAACAATTGAAAAATGGGACAGCATACCCGTACCCTCTTGCTGGCAGTTGCAAGGGTACGAAAATCCGAATTACACCAATATAAACTATCCTTTCCCCTGCGATCCGCCGTATGTACCCGACGACAACCCTTGCGGCGTTTACGAGCGAACATTCGAAATAGATAAAAAATGGGGCAAGCTTTACTTTGTTGCAGAGGGAATATCCTCTTGCGCGTTTCTTTATATAAACGACCGCTATGTCGGCTTTACACAGGGCAGTCGTTTACAGGCACAGTTTGATATTACCGATTTTGTTGAAGAGGGTAAAAACAAAATACGGCTTAAAGTGCTGAAGTGGTGTTGCGGAAGCTATCTTGAGTCGCAGGATGCGTTTCGCTATAACGGTATTTTCAGGGATGTTTACCTATTGCAACGCCCCGAAAACCATATAGAAGATGTAGAAATTATACCGAATGATAAGGCTATAAACATCAAAATAAGCGGTGCGGCATATGCCGAAATAGCGGACGGTGAAAATATACTTTTCAGGGGTGATTTTTGCGACACACTTTCTTTCACACCCGAAAAACCTATTCTTTGGAACGCCGAAAATCCGCATCTTTACACAGTACGGCTTGAAAGAAACGGCGAGCTGCTTACATTTAAAACGGGTATGCGAAAAATAGAAATATCCGAAAAATACGAGCTGCTTATAAACGGTGTTTCCGTTACGCTTCACGGGGTTAATCACCACGATACAAGCAAATATCGCGGTTGGTGCCAGACTGATGAGGAGCTAAAAAACGATTTATTGCTTATGAAAGAGCTTAATATAAATTGTATACGAACCTCGCACTATCCGCCTACACCGAAATTTATTGAAATGTGCGACGAAATCGGATTTTATGTCGTGTGCGAAACTGATATTGAAACCCACGGCTTTGCGCGCAGATACGCAAGTGCCGAGCGCGGCTACGATATGGAAAGCAACGAGTGGCCCGCAACTATGCGCGAGTGGAGAAACGAGCATATCGAGCGTATGCGTCGTATGGTAGAAGTTTTTAAAAATTCGCCGTCGGTTATAATGTGGTCAACGGGTAACGAAAGCGGTCACGGCAGTAACCATATGGAAATGATAAAATACATAAGACAGCGTGACTGTTCGCGGCTTGTGCATTGCGAAGATGCGTCGCGCAAGGGTCAGTGGCATAACGCCGATGTTTTTTCGATAATGTACCCCTCTTTTCCCGAGGTGCGCCGCCTTGCGGAATGTGACGATGTTAATATGCCTGTTTTTCTTTGTGAATACGCGCACGCAATGGGCAACGGGCCGGGCGATGTTTACGAATACAACGAAATTTTCGACACCTATCCAAAGCTTATAGGCGGCTGTATTTGGGAATGGGCAGACCATGTTGTTACGGTCGACGGTACCGAAAAATACGGCGGAGATTTCGAGGGCGAGCTGACAAATGACGGCAACTTTTGCTGTGACGGGCTTGTTTTTGCAGACCGTTCGTTAAAGGCAGGCAGTCTGGAGGCAAAGGCGGCGTATCAGCCGATAAAAACCGTGCTTAACGGCGACACACTTACGGTTTACAACCGACTTGATTTTACAAACCTTGACAAATATGTTTTGCACTGTGATATAGAGGTTGACGGTAAAAGCGTGCAAGCCTTTGATACCGTTCTTGACCTTGCACCGCACGAAACGGCTGATATAAAAATAGAATACGAAGCGATTGCTTGCAAGCACGGCGCGTTTTTGAACATAACCTTAACCGAAAACGGTAAAGAGCGTGCCGCCACACAGCATGAATTGCCAAGCAGACGAATAAAAACACCTGTCAGCGAAAGTCTTGCACTTAAAGAAGATGAATATAATATTTATGCCGAGGGCGACGGCTTCAGCTATACCTTTTCAAAGCATTACGGCACTTTTACAAGTATGGTGATAAACGGTGAAGAACAGCTTGAAGAAAGGGCACAGCTTTCGGCGTTTCGCGCACCGACAGACAATGAACGACATTTGGTAGAGCTGTGGGCAAACAAAAATGTATGGCAGGGCGAAAACCTTGATACGGCGTTTTCGAAAATATACAATTGCGGCGTACAAAACGGCAAAATAGTCGCAAACGGCGCACTTGCAGGCGTGTCACGAGTACCGTTTTGCAAATATCGGCTTGAGGCGGAAATTGCGAAAGACGGTACAATAGGTATTTCCGTTTCGGCGAAAATCCGCGAAAATGCACATTGGTTACCACGCCTCGGTTATGAATTTACATTGCCGATTTCAAGCAAAGACTTCGAATATTTCGCAAAAGGCCCGACAGAAAGCTATTGCGATATGCAAAACGGCGCACGGTACGGATTGTTTGAAAGCAATATTTACCGTGAATATGTGAAATATGTCCGTCCGCAAGAACACGGCAACCATTTCGGCGCAAGATGGTTAAAAATCGGCAAGCTGACATTCACTTCGGATAAAGAGTTTGAATTTAATGCCTCGCGTTACAGCACCGCCGCGCTTTATAAGGCAGAGCATACAGACGAGCTGACTGCCGACGGCGCAGTGCATTTACGGGTCGATTTTAAGTCGTCGGGTATCGGTTCAGGCTCTTGCGGACCCGAGCTTAACGAAAAATACAGACTTTGTGAAAAACAAATCGACCGCAAATTGTTTATAAAACCGATTTTTAAGTAGTTGATTGTTATAAAAAGGGTGAACCCGTGCGGTTCACCCTTTTTCATGCTTGTATACATTAAGCAAAAAACGAAAGCGTCGACAAAAAAGTGCAATTTTCTGTCGACGCCGTTTCACTGTATTCATTTTTAATTTTTTAACTGATTTAACTGTATCTTTTTAATATATCATCGGACCAAGACGCTCCGTTATAATATTAAACAAGCAGGTTTAAAGTCTCTGTTGCTGCATCTTATTTTTTTGACGGCGCAGTCACCGCTGCGCGAATGCGTTAATCACGATAATTATATGCCCTAACAGCAGCTTATACCCGATAATCTTCGTGGTACATCGGACTCACCTTTTCTTAAAAGAATTTTTGATAAACAGTTAATAACAAAATTTTGGGACTCACCCTTTTTCAAAAATTTGTCGAGATCAATTTCAGTAAATCTTTGGACTCACCCCTTTAATTTATTTTGTCGATTTAACAGGTGGTTCGTTCTGCATCGGTCTCGGCTCCTTTCTTTTTGTTGTCTTTATTATAGCAATAAAATGCAAGTTTGTAAAGATGGCATTTTACACAAAGATTTGCCCAAATTTTCTACTACCACCCTTGTGCTGAAATGTGGTATAATATTGTTGTTATGATGGTATCGGGGCTGTAAAAGATTTACAGCCCCGATTTTTATACAGTGCCCGTTACGGTAAGCGTTACCGCCGATGGTATTACAACCACACTGCCGTCTGCAACACTTTGGGTATAGCTTGCGGCAGGAACAGTGATTTGCCCTGCAACAGTAGAAAACTCGCCCGTTGCGGTGTTATAGGTGTACCCTGTTCCCTCGGCAAGTGCAGTACCTCCGAGTGCTACCGCAAGGTCGGAAAGCAACGGATTAAAGGTATCGGTTACGGTTACATCAGCCGCCGCATCTGCCGCGGTATTGCCATAGTTTTGTATGGTGAAGGTATAGGTCAATCTGCCGTTTTCGCTGACAGGCACGGGTGAAATCGATTTTACTATATTAAGCAGCGGTGCCGATACCGTTCCAACAGTTTCCACAGCTGTGACAGGTGTTATGCCTCCGCCCGAAACCGTGGCGGTGTTTACTATCGTCGACTCTGTACCAAGCGGCGCAAACCTGTTTGCACGCGCCTCATAAGCTATGGTTGCATTACCGTCTGCCGGCACGGAAATGCCGTTTACGGTTAAGGGGTTGGTTTCGGCAACTGTGGGTTCTGCCTGCAAAACGCCGTTTATATAATACTTAACCGAGCCCGCAACATAGTCAAGCGGGGTTAAGGTAAGCTCGCCCTGCGTATACTGACCCAAGTTGTCTGTAACGGTCAGACCGTTTATCGCGCTCTCGCCCGAGTTTACTATGCTAATGATATAGCTTACGGTATCATCGCGACCGTATGAGTCATCAAGTGCGGTTTTGGTAGCAGACAAAACCTCTAAAATCTCGCCTTCGGCTATATTAGAGTCGGTTGTGCCGCCACTGTAAGAAAGCTGTGCCCTGTTTGTAAATCTTGCCATATTACATTCCTCCGTAATTTTAATATCGGATATGCATATGCACACCCACACGACATTTTATGCTAAAGCTCCTCTTTGTGACAAAATGCTATTGACATATTTTGCGACTTGTAATATTATTGGAGTTGTGGAATTTTACACTCAAAGCGGAGGGAATAAAATGAAAAGCCAAAGTCGAAAAAGCGCAACCCTACTTACCGTTTTATTTACGCTTACTTATATGATAAGCTACATTACGCGGATTAATTACGGGGCGGTTATTTCGGAAATAGAAGCCGAAACCGGCTTTTTAAAAAGCAGTCTTTCGGCGGCACTTACGGGTAGCTTTATAACCTACGGTGTCGGTCAGCTTGTAAGCGGATTTTTCGGTGACAGATTTTCGCCCAAAAAGCTTGTTGCGGCAGGGCTTGTGACTACCGTGGCAATAAATATTGTTTTGCCGTTTTTTACAGACCCCGTAATTTGGACGGTGCTGTGGTGTATTAACGGCTTTGCACAAAGCTTTATGTGGCCGCCGATGGTAAAGCTTATGGCGGTTATGCTGAGTCACGAAGAATACAACAACGCCTCGGCAAAGGTTTCGTTCGGCGCAAACTTCGGCACTATTGCGGTTTACCTGCTTTCTCCGTTAGTTATAATAACAGTGAGTTGGCGCGCGGTTTTCGTCATAAGCGCGGTTTTCGGCATAATTATGACGGTTATCTGGTGCCTGTTTTTAAAAGAGCCAACGGATATTGCAAAAAATGCACCTGTTAAGTCAAACGCACAAAAGCCGCGGATTATCTGTGGGGTAATTGTCGCCGCGATGACTGCAATAGCCTTGCAGGGTATGCTACGCGACGGCGTTACGACCTGGATGCCCTCTTATATTTCCGAAACCTATAATTTCAGCAATGCCGCCGCCATTTTAACAGGCGTTATTTTACCGATTTTCAGCCTTGTTTGCATACAGCTTGCCTCAAAGCTTTACATACGGAAATTCAACAACCCCTTGGAATGTGGCGGAATTTTGTTTGCAGTCGGTACTGCCGCGGCGGTGATTTTGATTTTTGCAACAGGCAGAAGCCCACTGCTTTCGGTAATCGGTGCGGCACTGCTTACAGGTTCTATGCACGGTGTTAATTTTTCACTGATATGTATGATACCGCCGTACTTTGCCAAATACGGCACCGTTTCCACCGTATCGGGTATACTTAACGCCTGCACATATATCGGCAGTGCGGTATCATCATACGGTATCGCGATATTTTCGCAAAGCTTTGGGTGGAGCAAAACCGTTTTACTGTGGTTGATAATCGCAGTACTCGGCACGCTTGTTTGCGCCGTTGCCGCAAAGTCCTTTAAAAAGAAATATATGTGATTTACGACATACGAAAGGACTGTAAACATATGGAACAAATCACAAAAAAGAATTACGATGCAATAGACCTGCTTAAATTTATTCTGTCTATAATGGTCGTGGCAATTCACACGCGCTTTTTAAAGGAATACACCTTTCCGTGGCTACGCTTGGCGGTGCCGCTGTTCTTTATTATTTCTGCTTACTTTTTCTTTAAAAAAATTAAGGACAAGTCCGCCGATATACAAAAATCCGCACTTTGGAATTTTACAAAACGCAACCTTGCCCTTTATTTGTTCTATTTTATACTGTTTTTGCCCGTCACGCTGTACCTTAAACGCGAGGTTATCGCGCGCGGCATTGGGTACACCGTTTTAATATTTTTGCGTGATTTTTTGCTTGGCGGCACTTTTCGTGCATCTTGGTTTATTATTGCAAATATAATAGGTGTGGCAATAATTTATATGCTGTCCAAAAAGCTCGGCAACGAGATTATTCTTTTAATTTCGTTTATCATTTATGCCGCAGTCACCGTAAGCTCAAGCTATATGAACTGTTTTTCGGAAAACGGCACAGCCGCCGAGTTTTTGAAATTCTATATTAAAACCTTTTGCGAGCCGTACAACAGCTTTCCTGCAGGGCTTGTTTGGATAGCGATAGGCAAATGCTTTGCCGACGGCACCTTCAATATAGTGGGCAGAAAGCTGCAAATCGTGCTGTCGATAATCGGCTGTGTAATGCTTTTGGGCGAGCATTACATAATTCAGCAGGTTTTAAAAGTGTCCGATTACAGCGACTGCTACTTTGCACTGCTTATCGCCTGCCCACCGATTTTCGCACTTTTCCGCGATATGAATTTACACCTAAAGTCCGCCAAGGCTCTGCGAAAGCTGAGTGTTATGATATATGCAATACACGGTTCGATAATAATTATCGTTCGTATTTTATTTAAGCCTTTGGGCATTTACCACACGATGTGGGAATTTTTCGTATCGCTTTTGTTTACCTTTGTTTTATTGCTGATTATATTGGGGATTGAAAAGCTTACAAAGCTTAAATTTTTTAAATATTCGCACTGATATTCCGAAAAAACCACGGTCAGTTCAGCCTTTGAACCGTCCGTGGTTTTTATACAATACTGAATTTTGCGTGAAAAACAACGCCTTTTCCGTCACGCAATATTACCTTACCGTTTTTATAATTGTGTGCGCTTTTTGAAACTCTCCAATTCCAAGTCACATAGCCGTTTTTGTCGCTTTTCTTGTCACACAATGCCTTAGTATTGCTTTCGCCCGAGCTGTAAAAGACGCTTATATCATACACTGTTTCCGGCTTGCCGCAGACCGTAAGTGTTGCGGTTTCACCACGCTTAACAACATCGGTATACATAATAACGCGAACCGTGCTTAAAACAATGCTTTGCTTGTTATATTCCGAAACCACAGACAAGGCGGCATCGTCGGCACTGCTTGTAAAAACCGATTTTTGCGCGCAAGCCGCTAAAAGTGTAAACGCCGAAACCAAAAGCAGAGCTGAAATTTTTCTTAATGCCGTCACACCGTCACCTACCAGTCAGCCTCTTTAACCATTTTGCAATAAACAAATGCGGTCAAAACAACAGACAAAGCCACAAGCACAATGCCGACAAGTATCATATACCCAAGCGCGCCGTCTATGTACGAGGTAAGCACCGAGGCAATAAGTCGGTTAGATGTAAAACCGCTGTATGAATCGGCACTTAACAAATAAAACGCCATGGGTGCCATAAAAACAATAAGTCCCGCCGCGGTTATACCGTAAATTACATACCGTAAGGCACGGTGCGGCCAATCATTCAAAATGAACTGTACCACGCCCAAGCCGACAGCCGCAAGAACAAGCACCGCAAGCGTTATTTTTAGCGGCGTTGCAAGTCTTTCAAATATTGCCGTATAGGCTTCAAGCGCGGGTATTTCAACATAATAACCGTACCTTTTGGCAGCCGCATTTGCCGCCTGCTTTAAAACAGCACGCTGATTTTCAGTAAGCTTAACGCCGCTGTCTTCAGCAAAATTACACGCCGAAGAATAAAAACCGTCCGTCAGTTTTTCGGTATCAACAGTATACTTTTCACCTGAAAAACAGCCTCGCACAAATGCGTTTACATCATCATAAATCATTTTTCTGTCAACATTCGCCGCCATAATCGAGGTGCTTTCGTCCACCTTTTCGGTCGCCGCCACAGCCGCAAGGGTTTTGTTTTCTATTTCGGCAATATCCTTTGTTACCGCGGTGTAAGCACCTGTATAATACTCGCTTTTCGAAAAGCAGGATATAAAGTATTCGCCGCGAAACACGGTGGCAAGCAATACGGCAATTATAACCGCGGCGGCAAGGAAATACGCAATCGCGGCAGAGCGCAGCAGATTGCCTGCTTTTTTACCAATCCTCATACCGCACCCCCTAAATCACAAACAGCAAAGCCGCAATGAACACGGCGGCATATGCTATAAGCAAAAAAACAAGCGGTACGGTGAAAAATCCAAACAAAGAAATATGATCGTTATTATCCTGATTTTTCAAAATCATCTTACCTTTCATTAGGCTTTACAGAATAATATTATCACATTTTGAAAATATGTCAACACTAAATAAGCGTTATGACAAGTGCCGCGACAACCGCCACCACCGCCGCGCCGACAATTGCAACAACCACACCTGCGCCGCCCTTGCTTTGTGCTTCTTTTACGGGCGGCTTCTCACCAAGCGAAAGCTCGTCAAGATATGCCGCGGCATTCGAGCGAAGCTTGTTTTCGGCAGTATCGAAGCATTCGGGGCGTATATACAAAATCGCCTTTTCGAAATATGCGTTTTCCATACTGTTTATTTCTATAATCTGCTTGTTTACACCACGCAACATAATACAAAACCTCCTATTTATACTAATTATCGGTAAATATTTTTCGGTTTATTCGAAAAAATCAGCACTTTAAAAAATTTACATTTTAATACTTTAATTTTGTTGTACGACAACGGTTTTTATGTTATATTATATATGTATAAATAAAAAAGCATAAAGCGGAGGTTTATATAATGGGAAAAGGCAAACGCACAAAGCAAAACAGTATTGACGAGCAACAGCGCATATCACAGCAGGCGGCACAGGAAAAGCAGGAAACCCGAAATAGCCGCCGAACTGAATATATTGCGGTAGGCGCGGTTGTTCTGTTTTTTGTTATATGTATTGCGGCAAGTGTGATATATACTTCACTTGACAAAAGCGGCTGGATTGCGCGCAGAACCACGGTTGCGAAAACTGCGGATTTTAAGGTTGATACCGTTATGGCGCAGTACTTTTTTAACACTGCGGTAGATAACTTTACAACCGAAAACGAAAGCTATGCAACACAGCTTGGGTTCGACGCAAATGCCGATTTGAAAGAACAACAAATTCCTTATGACGGCACCGATTATGAAACCTGGTACGACTATTTTCACGCAAACACAAGCGCGCAGATAACCGAGTATCTTACCCTTTGCCAAGCCGCCAAGGACGAGGGAATTACACTTGAAGAAAGCGACAATGCCATTATAGAAAAAACACTTTCGGCAATTTCAACGGTTGCGGAAGAAAACAATATGACCGTTGACGAATACATTACCGAAACCTACGGTGAAAAAGTCAAAAAAGACGATATTCGCCGTTGTCTTGAGCTGTCACAGCTTGCATCAAAATATTATTCCAAGCACAGTGCGGACCTTAAATACAGCGACAGTGAAATAGACAGCTATTACACCGAAAATAAGGCAGACTTTTTACAGTGCGAATATATAACCTACACCTTCACCGCCTCGCAATCGGGCACCGCCAAAAAAATAGCAAGCGCAAAAAGCTATACCGACTTTAAAACGATGTTCGAAAGCTTTATTGAAAAGCAAATTTCGTCGGGTGAAGATGCACCGACGGGTGACGACTTGGCCGATGCGGTTGAGGAGGCACTTGACGACTGCGTTACCACTATGAGCTATGATGTTTCCACAGATGCAGGTGAATGGCTTTTTGCCGAAGGTCGCAAAACGGGCGATATCACGCTTATAAAAGAAAGCGGCGGCTACCACCTGTACTATGTCACCGAGCCTGCAACGCAGGAAACCTACAAAACCAAAAATGTACGCCATATACTAATCGGCGTGACAGATGACGACACCGCAGATAAAAAGCGTGCCGATACACTGCTTAAAGAATGGCGCAACGGTGAAAGAACAGAAGAAAGCTTTGCTCTGCTTGCAACCGAAAACACCGATGACAGCGGTTCTGTTTCGACCGGCGGTCTTTACGAAAATGTTGAAAAGAACCAAATGGTTACCGAGTTTAACGATTGGATTTTCGCCGCAAAGCGTAAAGTAGGCGACAGCGAGGTCGTAAAGAGCGACTACGGTTACCACATTATGTACTTTGTCGGTGACGGCGTGGTTGCTTGGAAAGCACCTGTAATATCGCAAATGAAGGAAGAAGACTATAACGAAAAATTAAGCGAGCTTGAAGAAAAATACAGTGTGACCGTAAGTGACAAAAAGCTTGCGAAAATCAAACAGATATTCGACGAAGATGCCGCAAGCGATACCGACAGCACGGCGCAGTAAGAAAAGAGGGTTATTCTGTGAATTTTAAAAAAATTACGGCTCTTACCGCGGCGGTATGCATTGTTGCCTCTTGCTTTACCGCCTGCAGCAAAGCCAAAATCGACTATACAGACTCTGCAATGTATACCGAAAACTGTAACATAACCGCAGGTATGACGGAATTTTGCTTTAACTCGAAATACATTGCGTTTTTAAAAAGCTGTAACGGTTATTTCGACACGGTGGGTATAGACCCCGCAGAGCCGCTGTCGAAACAGGAATGTACCATCGACAACAGCTGTGCCACTTGGTACGACTATTTTATGAACGCGGCAAAGCAACAGCTTAAACAAGGCGCGGTTGTTTACGAAAATGCCGTTAAAAACAATAAAACCCTAACCGCAGAGGAAAAGAAAAAAGCCGCCGAGGTTTTGGATGAGCTTGAAAATGCGGCAAAGGAGTCCGACATTTCACTTAAAAAGTATTTATCGAATAATTACGGTAAAAATGTTACCGAGGAAGATGTTATTCGCTGTTCCGAGCTTGATATGCTTGTGCAAAAGTATTACAGCGATTACAGTAAAAAGGTTGATACCTCCGACCTTGCGCTTGAAGAATACTTGCTGAACCGTAAAAAAACCTACTGCACGGTAAGCTATATTTTCTTTTCAATACCGGCTGAGGATATAACCCCCGGCGCAATGGTTACCGCGAAAGAAACCGCTGATACAATGCTGAAAGATACGACCCCCGAAAAGCTTATAAAAGACATCGGCGATTATGCCGAAAACTACTATGCAAAAGAGGGTAAAAAAGGCAAGGAGCTTAAAAACAAGGTAACCGAAATTAAAGCCGCGGCGCAAATTACCGATGCCCCCTATGCTTCAAATGATTTTTCGGTATGGGCATTTGACGATAACCGCGCGCTTTACGACACAATGGTTACCGAAAATTCTGAAACCAACAGCTGCGACTTTTATATGCTGACAAAGCTGCCCGAAAGAAAAAATTACCGTGCGGTAAATATGCGCCAAATACAGTTTGATATAGGCGATTACGGCGACAGTGCAAATGCCGAAAAGAAAGCGAAAGCCTGTCTTGAACTGCTGAAAGAAAACAATTTTGACGACGAAACCTTCACCGATTTCGCAAAGCTGTATTCCAGTGACCAAGCAACCGCAAAAAGCGGCGGCAAATACACCGCCGTTAAAAAAGGTGAGCTTGTAAAAACACCTGAAATTGAAAAGTGGCTTTTCGATGAAAACCGAAAAGAGGGCGACAGTGCCGTAATGAAAACAGCAGAATACGGCTGGCATATCGTTTGCTTTGAAAGCTACGGCGAATATGTTTGGAAAACCGAGGTTGCCGCCGACAAAAAAGCCGCCGCCTTTAAAGCCTATACCGAGGATTTGGGCGACGACACGATGCTGTACGAAAACACTAATGTAATTTACGCCATCAGCGAAACCGACCAATCAAAAAGCTTTAAAACAACAGAAGAATAGGAAGTGGAAATTTTTAAAAAATGAAGCAAGAATTTAAAATTACGGGAATGACCTGCGCCGCCTGCTCGGCAAGGGTTGAAAAGGTTGTAAAAAGACTTGACGGTGTAGAGCAATGCGTCGTTAATCTTATTTCGGCACGAATGACGGTTGAAACCACAGATGCGGTAACCGCAGAGGCTATTATCGCCACTGTCGAAAAGGCAGGCTTCGGCGCGGAAATATACACCGCAAAAAAGGATAACAGCCGCGAGAACGACCTGAAAAAGCGCAAGAAGCGCCTTGTGTTCTCGGCGATTTTCGCATTGCCGCTGTTATATATCGCAATGGCACCTATGATAGGCTTGCCCGTACCGCAAATAATATCGCCCGATATACACCCCTTGCGATATGCGCTTGCACAGCTTGCACTTACACTGCCCGTAATTGCCGCAGGATACAGATTTTACACTGTCGGTGTTAAAGCACTGATTACAAGAAGTCCGAATATGGACAGTCTTATCTCGGTCGGCACAGCCGCCGCCTTCGGTTACAGTATTTACTCTGTTTTCGAAATAATAGGCGGTAACAGCCACGCGGTTCACGGACTGTATTTCGAATCTATCGGCGTTATAATAACGCTGATTATGCTCGGCAAAACGCTTGAGGCTATATCGCTTGGCAAAACCTCTGGCGCAATTAAAAGACTTGTATCGCTTACGCCCGAAACCGCGGTTGTTCTGCGCGACGGGACCGAGCAGACAATATCTGTCGGCGATGTCGAAACGGGCGATACGGTAATAGTAAAGCCCGGCGCACGTATACCGGTTGACGGAACGGTTATAAACGGTTCATCGACTGTTGACGAGTCTATGCTGACGGGCGAAAGCCTGCCCGTAAAAAAGACAGCAAATGACAATGTTTTCGCCGCAACAATAAACCAAAACGGCGCACTTGCCGTTCGTGCCGACAAGGTTGGTCGTTCGACCGTGCTTTCGGGAATAGTCGAGCTTGTTGAAAATGCACAGGGCACAAAAGCACCTATCGCACGCGTTGCCGACAGGGTTGCAGGCATTTTTGTGCCGACGGTAATGTGTATTGCCGCGGCGGTTTTTATAATATGGCTGCTGTGCGGCGAAAGCGTGCAAATGGCACTTACCGCGACCGTTTCTGTTCTTGTTATCGCCTGCCCCTGCGCGCTTGGACTTGCCACACCGACCGCCATTATGGTAGGTACAGGTAAGGGTGCGGAAAAAAGCATTCTTATAAAAAGCGGTGCCGCGCTTGAAACGGCACACAAGCTTACCACGGTCGTGCTTGACAAAACAGGCACGGTAACCTGCGGCACACCGTATGTTACCGATATTCGTACGCTTGGCACCGAAAGTGAAAACGAATGTCTTAAAAAGCTTGCGGCGGCAGAGCTTTTGTCGGAACATCCTATTGCAAAAGCGGTTGTGCGCACCGCCGAGGAGCGTGGACTGTCTTTCACTCACGCGGAAAGCTTTGAAAGCGTTACGGGCAAAGGCATTTCGGCTGTTGTCGATGGCAAAAAGCTGCTTATAGGCAACACCGCACTGCTTACGGAAAACGGCGTTAATATTTCTGCCGCAGAAAGCACGGTAAATGAATTTGCCCAGAGTGGTAAAACACCGCTTATCGCATCTTCAGACGGTACTTTGCTTTGCGTTGCCGCGGTTGCCGATGCAATAAAGGACACAAGTGCCGAAGCAATTGCCACCCTTAAAAAATTAGGCATAAAAACCGTTATGCTTACAGGTGATAACGCCAAAACAGCCGATGCCGTAGCAAAAACCGTCGGCATAGACACCGTTATTGCAGGTGTTCTGCCCGACAAGAAAGCGGCAGAGGTTGAAAAGCTTATGCAAAACGGCGAAACCGTGGCAATGGTAGGTGACGGTATAAATGATGCACCTGCGCTCGCCGCGGCAGATGTCGGCATAGCCATCGGCAACGGTACGGATATCGCACTTGAGTCTGCCGATATAGTGCTTATGCACTCTGACCTACGCGATGTCGGCGAGGCGGTTAGGCTTTCGAAAGCCACCATAAAAAATATACGGCAAAATCTTTTCTGGGCATTTGCCTATAACTCTGCGGGAATACCGATTGCGGCAGGTCTTTTGTACGCATTCGGCGGACCGCTTTTGAACCCGATGATAGGGGCTGCGGCGATGTCGCTGTCATCAATATCGGTACTGTGCAACGCATTGCGACTGCGCAATTTCAAATGATTTCAGTTTTAAAGGAGAATAATATTATGAATAACACAGTAACAACCAAGCTTCACACACCCGAAATGATGTGCGCACATTGCGAAAGCAATATTAAAAACACCGTGTCGGCACTTGAATTTGTCGAAAGCGTGCAGACCGATTTGGCAACCAAAACCGTTACCGTACAGCACAGCGATTTACTTGAAATAAATGCCATTGTCGCCGCGCTTGACGATGCAGGCTATGATGCCGAAATTATCTGATTTTTAAAGGGTGACCGATATGTCTACTTTTACAGTCGGCTTAACAGGCCCAACGGGCGCAGGCAAATCCACCGCGGCACTTGCCGCGAAGGATAACGGATTTGCGGTTATCGATGCAGATGTTACTGCAAGACAGGCAACCGAAAAGGGCTCGCCGCTTTTGGAAATCCTATATCGACAGTTCGGCGATGTTTTAAATCCCGACGGCACACTTGACCGCAAGCAGCTTGCCACGCGCGCCTTTTGCGACCGCGAAAGCACCGAAAAGCTTAACGGCATTATGCTGCCGTATATCAAAAGCTTAATTACGGCGCAGATAGATGCTTTGAAAAAAGAGGGTAAAAGCCTTATTTTGCTTGACGCACCCACACTTTTCGAGGCAGGTGCAGATGATATTTGCGACACCGTTATAGGTGTGCTTGCGCCGCTTGAAAATCGTTTACAAAGAATAATAAGCCGCGATAATATGACAAAGGGTGCCGCGCTTATGCGCATAAACGCAGGCAAAACCGACGAATATTACAAACAGCGCTGTGCATACATTCTTGTAAATGACGGCGATATTTCACATTTTTATGATGACTGCGACAAGCTTTTTAAAGCTTTAATTTAAAAACTGCGCGCAAATTTTTAAGGGGGACAAAAAGCTTGAAACTGTTACCAAGACCGATTATGCGGATTTTAAGGCGTTTTTTGATTTTTGCCCTTTCCATCGCCGTGGCGCTTTTGCTTGCAGACCGCGCTGTTTTGCAAATCGGAAAATGGCTTTACCCTACAGATTACGGCGAATATATAGAAAAATACTGCACCGATTACGGCGTTGAAAAAGCATTCGGCTATGCTATGGTAAAATGCGAAAGCAATTTCGACGCGAATGCCGAGTCATCGGCAGGTGCCGTCGGGCTTATGCAATTAACACCCGACACATTCGACTGGCTTTGCGAGCGCTTGGACGGTGAAAAAGCCGACCATGCCCTGCTGTACCACCCCGAAACCAACATTCGGTGCGGCATATACTATATCTCGTATTTACAGACCATTTTCGAAACCGAAACCGAGGTAATTGCCGCCTATAACGCAGGCCCTGCGCGTGTTAAAGAATGGCTTGGCGACGACAGCTACTCTTACGACGGTACCACACTTTACACCACGCCGTATAACGAAACCGAAAATCACATAAAAAAAGTTATTAACGCAAAAATAAGGTATACCAAGCTATATAACTTTTAATATATAACCGTGAAAGGATATGATTTTATGAGCGATACACAAAATCTGCAACAAATGCGTGACCGCCTTTTGCTTAACCGCAAAAACGGCAGAATGACCGCAAGCGCGGCTGAGCTTTGTGAATGTGACGCATTTTGCGAGGACTACAAGCAGTTTTTAAACGCCGCCAAGACCGAGCGCGAGGCGGTTACTACCGCGGTAGAGCTACTTGAAAAAGCAGGCTTTAAGCCTTTAAAGCAGGGCGTTAAGTACACCGTCGGTGACAGGGTTTATTTCAACAACCGCGGCAAAGCACTTGCGGCGGCGATAATAGGCAAAAAGCCGGTTGAGGACGGTGTCAGAATAGCGGCGGCGCATATCGACTCTCCCCGACTTGATTTAAAGCCCAATCCGCTTTACGAAAGTGATGAGCTTGCGCTTTTCAAAACACACTACTACGGCGGCATCAAAAAATATCAGTGGACGGCAATTCCCCTTGCACTTCACGGTGTTGTGTGTAAAAAAGACGGTACGGATGTTACCGTTTGCATAGGCGAGGACGAGTCTGACCCCAAATTTGTTATAACCGACCTTTTGCCGCACCTTGCGCAGGAGCAAAGCAAGCGCACCTTGAACGACGGCATACGCGGCGAGGAGCTAAACATTCTTATAGGCAGTCACCCCATTGCCAACGACGAGGGCGGCGACCTTGTTAAGCTGAATATACTGAAAATTCTGAACGAAAAGTACGGCATTACCGAAAGTGACTTTTTGTCGGCAGAGCTTGAATGTGTGCCTGCGACAAAGGCGTGCGATATAGGTCTTGACCGTTCTATGATAGGCTCGTACGGACAAGATGACCGCGTTTGCGCATATCCTGCACTGCGTGCCGTGCTTGATACAAAGGAATGTGAATATACCGCTGTTACCATACTTGCCGATAAAGAAGAAACAGGCTCTGACGGCAATACGGGTATGAATTCCGCGTGGCTTAAATACTTTATCTACGACCTTGCAAATTCGCAGGGCGGCGATATTCACCACGCATTAAGCAATTCAAAATGCCTTTCTGCAGATGTCAACGCCGCATACGACCCCACCTTCCCCGATGTTATGGAAAAACGCAACGCATCTATGCTGAATTACGGCGCCGTGATAACCAAATATACAGGCGCGCGCGGAAAATCGGGTACTTCCGATGCATCTGCGGAATATGTACGCGAAATACGCGCAATGCTTGACAATGCAGGTATTGCTTGGCAACACGGCGAGCTTGGCAAGGTTGACCTTGGCGGCGGCGGTACGGTTGCAATGTATATTGCAAATCTCGGTGTCGATGTTGTCGACCTCGGTGTCCCTGTGCTTTCAATGCACGCCCCGTTCGAGGTCGTCGGCAAGCTTGATGTCTATATGACCTACCGCACAGTGTGCGAATTTTATAAATAAAAGTACAGAATTAAAATTAAAAAAGCTTCCACCTTCGTTTTACACGAAATTTTTATCGTGTCGGCTTTTCTATCACACAAAAACTGCTGTTCCGTCAAACCAACGGAACAGCAGTTTTTTATCTGTGAAATATAATTTTTATTCGGTATCGGTCATAACCGCTTGCTCGTCATACTCTATAAGTCCCAGCTCGCGCAGGGTGCGTTCGCCCTCGCCCGGGTGGTCGCGCATAAACGGCTCTATCATATTTTTATACATTACTGGGTAAATATGGTACTGTACCGTAAAATAGCGCAGTGCAGGTATAAGCAGTATATAAAGACTTATTGCTATACCCAACCCTACATAAAAGTTGAAAAGCATAGGCAAGCATATAATCGTAAGCGATGCGGCGTGAATAATTAAAATTAAAAAGTTTCTGCCTATGCCTGCGAAAGAAAGTATCAGCGCGTTTTTGTAAAGCTGACCGAGCGTTACATTAAAGGTTATAAGAATAGCAGGGGTGTAATATCTTATAAACATTACAAGAAAAACCGCCGCCATAGACACAGCAAGCATTATGAAATTTACGCCGCTTTGGGGGTCGTTATAAATATAATACGCCGAAAAAAGAGATACCGCCGATAAAAGGTTGTTGATTATACCCATTGGCAAGGCTTTTTTCCAATTTTCGCGTATTGCTTCGAAATATTCCGAAATAAAACAATGTCGGTCGCGAACCGCAAGCCGCGCAAGTCGCGCAGAGCCGACTGCACCCAAGCCGTGTGCGATAATGCTAATATTGAAAAGCGCAGTAAGCAAGCCAACCTCAAGCATTTTGCCATAATGCCTTTTGAAAAGTGAAAAAAACTTTACGAATCCCCTATAATGCGGCTCGTTTTTAGAAACGCCTGCGCCCACTTTTTCGGGCGACGAAAATAATGCCATATGCTTCACCATCGTACAAAATTATTTACCGTCAACACGGCAAATAATATGATAACACAAAAAACATCGGTTGACAAGTGGCATAGCGAAAGATTACAAATTAGTTACAATTTTTCGCCCCAAAAACCGAATTTTTCTCGGCTGTGCATAATTGATATTTAGCACGACTGTTTAAATGTATAATTTAGGGTCTTTTTTGCGAAAATGTTCATTTTATTAACTTAAATTACAATTTTAAACACCGCTTGATTTTAAATTATACAAATAGTAATCCACCTTTTCCACAGGGTTTTCCACATATTTGCGGTAGTAAAACAGCTTATTAACGCGATTTAGGGGTTAGAATGTTAGTAACTATGTGGAAAACTTGGAAAACTTCAGGGGTAATTTACTTTACATAATTTTTTACACCAACTGCAAACGAACATCACTTTACATTTTGTATAATTTTTATATTAAGCTATCAATTTTGGCGACAAAAAGGTTAAAAATAGGTTAAATTTAGGTTGCAATTAAATAAATTTACAATTAAAGCTTGCCGTTAAGTATTGTCACCATAACCGTTATATCGTCTGGGTGGTTCGGGTCGGCGCGGCGTACCGCCGCCTCGGCAAGCTGTTCGGAAAGCTGTTGCGCCGTACCGCCGTCAAAATTTTCAATTTCGGTACACAACCAATCGGTACCGTCGTAACAAGCACCGTCCGACACAAGTACAACAATATCACCTTTTTTAAGCACCACACCCGAACGGTCAAAGCCAATGTCACGCAAAATGCCCACAGGCAACGACTTGCTTTCTGCCCTGCCCACACGCATACCGCGGCGCACAAGTGTCGGCGCGGCACCTGCCTTATAAAATTTGGTTTCACCCGTGTACAAGTCCATAACCGCAATATCTACGGTAGAAAGTGATTCCTCGGTCGATTTATATAGCAGTGCCGAGTTTACAATCCGCAGTGAACAGTCGGCACCGAAGCCTGCTTTCAGCAGTCTTTCCATCAGTCCTGCCGTCATAGCACCGTCGACAGCGGCTGCTCCACCCGTTCCCATACCGTCAGCAAGCAACATATAATATCTGCCGCAACCGTCACCGAAGGTGCGGTACGCATCGCCGCAAATTCCCGTTTCCTCTGCCTGAATTTGTGTAACACCGATTTCGGGTGTCAGCTTTGCCGCCTCGCAAACTGTCATATACAGTATATCGCCAAGCTTTTTAAAACGCGGCGGCTCAAAGCTTCTTTCACAAGCGCCTTGCAGTCTGTCGCGCAGTTGCTTGCGGTTAATTATATGGTCACCGACATTGTGCAGCTTTGCCTCTATCATCATTCTGCCGAACTTGTCGACAGAACATCCGCAATCGGTTGTAAGCAGTCCCATCTCGCGCAGTACGGCAACCACGCGTTCAGCCATATCAAGGTCGTACTTTCGTGCAGTTTCAAACTCGTCGGCAAGGTCAAGAAGCATATCCGAAATGCCGTCGAATTGGTCTGAAACAACGCCGCGCACCTGTGCAATGCGCTCGTCGGCGCGCTTGCGTGAAAGATAATCGCCGTAAACCGATTTCAACGCCGCCTCTACACCGTCGGCGCGCAGGCATTTTTCGGCAAAGTCGGGTACGACATCTGCAAGCTTTGCATCACCTTTTCTGAATTCATCTGCAAACGCCCCAAGTGCGCGCAGGGTTTCATCGCGTTTACTTTCCCAACAGCTTATTCTGAACGAACAGCCCATACACGCGCGTTCCTCGCACCGCGCGAAAATATCCGCCCTTTGTGGCGACTGTATTCGTTTAAGCCGCTTTGCAACCTCCTCGATAGTCCCAGAAACATCGCCGAGTGCAGAGCTGGCATATTTCAGCCGCACAACAAGGCTTTTTCGCATACCCTCAAGACTTTCAAGCTTTACGGGCGGCGTGAAAAAGCCCGCTATAACAGCGCAAAGCTGTCGCGGCAACACCAAAAACACACCGACACCTAATATAATCTCTACCACCTGTGCAATACTTCCGACACCCGAGCCGAACATTATTAAAGATATTATCGACGGTACCGTAAAACCGATTATCGCCATCGCTCTGCCACCGCCCGAGAAAAGCCCTGAAATCATACCGCCGACGGCATAAATGCAAATTGCCCTTGCATCGTTTTGCGATATTGCCGCCGCAAAGCCGACAGCAGTGCCTGCAATCGCACCGCCGCTAACGCCGCCAAATCGCGCCGCCACAAGTACCGTTGCAACAATAATAACACGCCCGAGCGAAAATCCCCATAAGGTTATCGGCACAAGTGCCATTAGCACCATATCAGCCGTTACTATTACCGAGGCAAGCTCCTCTCCGCCGAGTCCGACACCACTGAAAGGGTTTATTTCAAAAGTGCGCGCCGCGAAATATGTAAGCCCACCCGAAAGCACACCCTCGCAAAGAAGTAACAGCGTGTTTTCGGAATCACTCATACAATATACAAGGTTACACACCGTTACCGCCGCAAGCGAAATTACCGAGCCAAACGCCGCACCCGTTGCAAGTCGCCCTATACCGCTTGTCAACAGCCGTATGCTTACCACCGCAAAAAGCGCCGCTATATACCTAAACGGTGTTTCCGCGCCGACAAAAAACAAATACCCCAAAAAAGAGCCTATTGAAGCACTTAAAACATACCTTTTATCTACCGATGCCGAATACACAACCCCCAGCGGCGTAAGCACCGACATTAGCTTTACCTGCGCGCAGGCGATGCCGCAAACGGCGTAAATCGCGTAAATCATCATTTTTCGCACGATATCTGGTATATGAACGCCCTGTACCGTCGATTTAATATCTTCCCTCATTTTTACCGTTCCTTTCGAAAAGCAATATTTAACGCTGTTTTTCGTTATACATTATACCCCCCTGCGGCGGCACAATTTGTCAACTAATAAATGCCGAAAGCTATAATATTGCAGTTCTTTTTGTTGCGGCTTGTCGCAATACGGTTTTGCGGCGAAATATGCTGTTTTTCGCACCCTTAACAAATTTTACGGCTGTTGCATATAATACCTGTGACGGTACAGAAAAACTGTCTTATAACAAAGCTTTTCAGGCTTTAATACTATTCGGGAGGATTACCTTATGGCAGATGTCAGAAACAATACCCAATCACCAAACAGCGCCTTTAAAGAAGCCGTGTGCATCGACGCCGGCAGAGTTTATGATTCGTGCTGTGACAGAGATTGCCTTGAAGATTTACGGTGCTACTTCACGGCAGAGGGACAAAGCATTATAGACACCGCACTTAACATACGCGCAAAAAACGCGGAAGTACTGAATGTATATATAGATGTTGAACCCGTTACCTTTAACCGCGGCTACTACTCTTGCAGTCTTAACTTTTTCTTTTTGGTCGATTTTGATATATTTACCTCGCAATGCGCAAAGCCGATTGGCGTAAAAGGCTTTTGCTTTTACGAAAAGAAGGTTATTTTATACGGCAGTGAGGGCAATGTCAAGGTGTTTTCAAACAACAGCTCGATTTGCGCGGAAAGCACACAGCAAAACGATACCGCAAACTCGCCGCGTTGCATAGTTCAGGCTGTCGACCCGATTGCACTTTCGGCAAGGGTTTGCGAGGTAAGAAGCACTTGTGAAAACAACTGCTGTGTACCGCAGTGCGTTTGCGATGCAATCGGCGGCGCGGCAGATATGTCGCAGGAGCTTGGCACACCGACAGTGCTTGTAACACTTGGGCTGTTTTCGATTGTTCAGCTTATTCGCAATGTACAAATGCTTGTTCCCGTTTACGACTTTTGCATACCCGAAAAGCAGTGTCAGGACTCTACTGACCGACCCTGCGATGTATTTTCGAAAATACAGTTCCCGACCGAGGAATTTTTCCCGCCCCGTGCGGCTGAAAACGGCTGTGGCTGTGGTTGCTCGGCGACAGCGTGCGAATAAAAGCAAAAAATCAGGCAAACCTTTTAGGGCTTGCCTGATTTTTTTATTTTGTTTTGTTTTCTTTCGGCGTTATGCCGAAGTATTCTTTGTAAAGCTTTGAAAAATATGCGGCACTGTTAAAACCGCACGCAGATGAAATTGCCGAAATTTTCGTATTCCCCTTTTTCAGCATCGCTTTTGCTTTTTCAAGGCGAAAAATATTTATATACTTTACAGGCGTAAGACCCGTTATTGCTTTAAACCGTCGGCAAAAATACGGCTCGCTGTAACCGAATTCGGCACTTAAAATCGATGACGATACGGCACTTGCGTAATTTTCGGCTATATAATCGAAAACTGCGCCGAAATTATTATCGGCAGGCTGTGTCGCGCCGATGCTTAAAAGGCATTTACGGTATAGCATACCAAGCAGTGTGTATATTTTCCCAATTACGGTTAATGCCGAATATTCATCGCCGCAAAGCTGTTCGTTCACAAGTGATTTTACCGTATTTGCAATTTCAAAATCATCAGTTATTGGCACAAACTCGGTTTGCAAGTTTGCAATCGGCTTCAGGTACTTTTCGCTTGCATAGCTTGAATTGTAAAAGTACGATATATCGAACATTACCGTATAATATTCCACGCCACGCTCGCCCGAAATTGCCGTGTGATTTTTTTCGGGCGGTATTATTGCTACCGAGCCCTCGCGTACGGTAAATTCCTCGTCCTCTAAACGCAGTTTCATACTGCCCGAGGAAACAAAGCACAGCTCCATTCTTTCGTGCCAATGAACGCCGAAACAGGTCTTGTTTTTCTCCGGCACGGCAAAATGCAGTATCCGCACCGCACTGTCGCCGTATAAAACAGGCGTAAGCTCTTTTTTGCCGTCTATTTTCACACAATCACCTCGGGTTAAAATAATATATAAAGTGGTTAAAATCGTTATACAATTTTCTTTTAGTTAATGTTATCATATAATTAAAGAAAAATCAATACGGGGTGCATAAATTATGAAAATCGGCGTATGTGTTATTTTTGACGGAATTGAACAATTACCTAAAAAGCTGGATATGCTTAATACCGAGGGGTTTGACAACTGTCAGCTTGTTTCCTGGAAGCCCGAGCTGTGGACGGAAGAAAATGCCGCGGTAGTCAACAAGCTTACAAAAGAAAAGGGCATAACGATTTCGGCATTCTGGTGCGGCTGGGAAGGCCCTTGCGTATGGAATTTTTATGAGGGACAAACCACACTTGGCTTGGTACCGCCCGAATACCGCACGATAAGAATTAAAAATCTATGTGACGGCGCGGATTTTGCAAAAAAACTCGGAGTCGAAAAGGTTGTAACCCATATGGGCTTTATACCAGAAAACCCGAATGATGCACAATTTATACCGTTTTGCGATGCCGTTCGCACGGTTGCCGAGCATTTAAAGCAAAACAATCAGTACCTTTTGTTTGAAACGGGTCAGGAAACGCCTGTTACAATGCTACGCTGTTTTGAACAGGTCGGTTGCGACAATTTGGGGGTAAACCTCGACACCGCAAACCTTATTCTCTACGGCAAGGCAAACCCCGTAGATGCTTTAGAGGTTTTCGGGAAATATGTTATGAACATACACGCCAAAGACGGCAAATACCCCGTAAACGGGCACGATTTAGGTGCAGAAGTACAAATTGGCAAAGGTAAGGTTGACTTCCCCGCCCTGTTCAAAAAACTGCAAAAACTCGGTTACGACTCGTATGTTACCATAGAGCGTGAAATTGACGGTGAACAGCAAATAAAAGACATTCGCGACTCTAAAAATTATCTGCAATCAATTATAAATGAGGTTTACGGAGGTTAAGAATATGTTGAAAGTTGCACTTGTAGGCGTAGGCGGTATCAGCGGCGCGCACATTCCCGCTTGGGAGAAACGAGAGGATACAGAGATTGTTGCACTTTGTGATGTCAGACCCGAGCAAATGGAGAAGTATCCCGATAAAAGGCGTTATACAGATTTTGACGAAATGCTGCAAAAAGAAGAAATAGATATTTTGGATATTTGCCTGCCGACATACCTGCATGCCGATTTTTCGGTTAAAGCAATGGAAAAAGGTATAAATGTTATATGCGAAAAACCTATTTCTCTGAACAAAGCAGATGTCAAACGCGTTTTCGATTGTGCCAAGAAAAACTCGGTCAAATTTATGGTTGCACAGGTTTTGCGCTTTTGGCCCGAATACGAAATTGTTAAAAGCATATACGACAGCGGCAAATACGGCAAGCTGTTGTCGGGTTCTATGCGTAGGCTCGGTCAACGCCCGAAATGGAGCTGGGACGGTTGGATGATGGACGAAAACAGAAGCGGACTTGTTCCGTTCGACCTGCATATCCATGATTGCGACTTTATGGTTTACGCGTTCGGTAAGCCTAACGACACGGTAAGTTACAGGGCAAAACGACCCGAGCAGGATTATATAAACGCAGTTTACCGTTATGATGACTTTTTCTTAACAACCGAGGCATCTTGGTACGACTCACCCTATCCTTTCGCGGCGGATTTTCGCTTTCAGTTTGAAAAAGCAATTGTTGCATGGGAAAAGAATGAGATGAAAATTTATGAAGCAGACGGCGAGGTTTTCTGTCACATTTCGAATGATGCCGCACTTGACACAGGCAACATAGGCTTGCCCGCAAGTGACGCGTATGCAAACGAAATCAACTATTTCACCGACTGCGTTATCGGTGACACCTGCCCCGATAAGGTTAAGGCAGAAGAGCTTGAAACGGTTATAGATATTCTTAATAATCTGTGAGGAATGATAATGAAAAAGTTGAAAGTCGCCGTTATAGGCTGCGGCAGTATTTCTGTAATGCATTTAGAGGCGATTGTCGCACTTGAAGAAACCGAGCTTGTCGCTGTTTGCGATATAAAGCCGCAACGCGCAAATGATACGGCAAAAAAATACGGTGTCAAGGCATATACCGACTACAAGCAGATGTTTAAATGTGAAAAGCTTGATGCGGTGCATTTGTGTCTGCCGCACTATCTGCACACCCCTGTTGCAACAGAGGCGTTTAAAGCCGGCATAAATGTTTTAAGCGAAAAGCCGATGAGTATACACTATGCCGATGCCGTTAATGCCGTTGAAACCGCAGAAAGCTGTGGCTTGCAATACGGTGTTATTTTCCAGTGCAGATACAACACCCCCTCAATGCTTGTTAAACAGCGCATTACAGACGGCACACTCGGTGCGGTAAAATGCGGCAGAACCACCCTTACTTGGTACAGACCCGACAATTATTATGACGGCTCTGACTGGAAAGGCACTTGGGATAAAGAGGGCGGCGGCGTTGTAATAGACCAAGCAATTCATTCACTTGACCTTGCAAACTGGATGATTGACAGCAAGCCTTGCGAAATACAGTCGTCGTTGCATAACAGAAACCACAGCTGTATGATTGTCGAGGACTCTGCCGAGGGCTTGATAAAATATGAAAACGGAGCACTGCTGTCATTTTACGCTATGAACAACTATTTGGTGGACGAGCCTATCGAAATACGCCTTTTGTGCGAAAACGGAAAGGCTACCTTCTCATACGATAAGGCGGTTATAGAATATAACGACGGCAGAACCGAAACGGTGAAAAACGCACCGCAGAAAATTGTTTCGTATTCGGGCGGTAAGGATTATTGGGGCACACAGCACGCTGTTCAAATACGCCAATTTTACCGCGCTCTTGCAGGAGAGGAAAAGCTTGAAATTTCAGGCAAAGAGGCATTGAAAATTCAAAAAATTGTTTGCGATATTTACAAAAACAACGATAATAAAGCCATTCGCACACCACAACCGAAGGAATGAAAAAATGAAATTTATAACAGTTGAAAACTACAAAAAAATGAGCCGTCAAGCGGCAAATATTATTTCGGCGCAGGTTATTTTAAAGCACGATAGTGTGCTTGGTCTTGCGACGGGTTCATCACCGCTTGGCACTTACGAACAGCTTATTAAATGGCACGAAAAGGGCGATATAGATTTCAGCGGCGTTACCTCGGTCAATCTTGACGAATATGTCGGGCTTGCCGCAGAAAACGAGCAAAGCTATCGTTATTTTATGAACGAAAACTTTTTTAAAGATATAAATATCGATATAAACAACACCTTTGTTCCGAACGGCTGTGCCGAAAATCTTGAAAAGGAATGTCACAATTACGACGAAAATATTAAACGGCTTGGCGGCATTGATTTACAGCTTTTGGGCATAGGTCTTGACGGTCATATAGGCTTTAACGAGCCTGACAAATACTTTGTAAAAAACACGCATATCGTCGATCTGCACGAAAGCACTATTAAGGCAAATGCGCGTTTTTTCACCTCCTGCGACGATGTACCGAAACAGGCGATTACTATGGGTATGGTTTCGATAATGCACGCCAAAAAGATAATTCTTATAGCAAGCGGCGAAAACAAGCGTGACATTTTAAACAAGGCATTTTTCGGTCCCATAACTCCTGAAATTCCTGCCTCTATTTTACAGCTGCACCCCGATATTACCGTAATTTACAGTGAAAAATAAATGAAACCGTACTGAAAAGCGTACCTACATTTTTAGCATTTTGCAAAGCAACGCTAACTATTCTTTTCTGAAAGACAAGGTGATTTTATGCTAATTTACAACGCGGATATCGGCGGCAAGCTTAAATCGGTTAAAATAAGCGACGGTAAAATTGAAAAAATCGCCGAAAACACAGCTTGCGGCGATTTTGATGCCCACGGCAATCGGCTTATTTCGGGTCTTATAGATATTCATACACACGGCTGTATGGGTATGGACACTATGGATGCGGATTTTGAAAAAATGTGCAAATATTACGCCGACCACGGCACAACCGCATTTCTGCCCACCACAATGACAATGGGCTACGATGCACTTAAAAAGGTTACAACAGCCAAAACCGATTTTTTGGGTGCCAAAATATTGGGCTTTCATTTCGAGGGCCCGTACATTTCGAAAAAGCGCAAGGGTGCGCAAAACGAGCAATACATTAAAAATCCGTCGGCAGAGGAATTCGGACAGTTTGAAAATGTAAAAATGGTGACACTCGCGCCCGAGCTTGAGGGTGCCGAGGATTTTATAAAACAGGTTTCACCCTACTGTGCGGTGTCAATCGGTCATACCGATTGCGATTACGAAACAGCCTTTAATGCCATTGAAAGCGGCGCAAGCTGTCTTACACATATCTATAATGCTATGCCGCCGTTGCACCACCGCAACCCCGGTCCTATCGGCGCGGCAATAGAAAAAAACATTTATGCACAGCTTATTTGTGACGGATTGCACATTTCAAAGCCCGTGGTGCTTGCAACTTACAGGGCTTTTACAGCTGGCAAGCTTATTCTTATAAGCGACAGCATAAGAAGTGCAGGTCTTCCGGACGGCATATATGACTCGGGCGGATTGCAGGTTACACTTAAAAACGGTGTTGCAAGGCTTCAAGACGGAACACTTGCAGGTAGCAGTGCAATGCTTATAGATTGCGTTAAAACAGCAGTAAAATTCGGTATTCCTTTCTATGATGCATTGAAAGCGGCAAGTGAAAATCCCGCAAAGCTACTCGGGCTGAATAAAGGACGAGTAGCCGAGGGATATGATGCGGATTTACTTATAGTTGACAGTGAAATCAACATAAAAACCGTTATTATCGGCGGTAAAGTTTATAAAAACGAGCAATAAAAAAGTGCTTTGGCAATATGTCAAAGCACTTTTTGTTTATTTATAACAGCGACTGCAAGGTGTATAGCCCCTTGCGGTTGCTTCATCGACAGTCAACTCGACAGGCTCTTTCATAGAACTGCAAGTAGGCTTGGAATGATACTTTTTACCCCTTAATGAAACCCACACCGTTGCGCCGTTATATTGCGTTTCGGTGTATGAGCTTTCACTCACCGTAATTCTGTCTGGTGAACTGTCATAAGATGAGTTTTGCACGACAGACGATGCTTCGGCAGAAGATGTATCCGTATCACGCGAATAAACAAAATCACTGCTTACGGCAGATGAAACAGCACTTGTCGCGGTCGATGAAGAGTCAATATAAATGAATTTTTGTGATTTTTCCGCCTTGGTATTTTCGCAGGCACAAAACAGCATTGCCGTTGTTATGCACAGTATGTCGGAAATCAACTTTTTATGCATAAGGAACCACCAAAGAAAAATGCAGTCGGCATTTTTCAATACCGACCGCATAAAAAGACGAATTATTCGTTAACCTTTGTAACAACACCCGAACCAACGGTACGGCCGCCTTCACGGATAGCGAAACGCAAGCCTTCTTCGATAGCGATAGGTGTGATAAGCTCAACAT
>CAZIEH010000002.1:0-21154 GCA_964538695.1 uncultured Eubacterium sp.
CAGATGATATTATATGTCATAACCGTTCAATAAAAACAACATTATAAAAGCAATAAACCTATTGATAGGGTATTTATTGTCGTATTTTGTCGAAAATACAGGCTCTCCTCCCGTTTTTATCTTTTTGCACCCCGTAAAAAAAGCGTTATAAAATTTTATGTGATATATATTGATAAATTTCGCGCCGCAGTGTATAATATATCGGTAAGACTGCCAATTACGGCAGGTTAGAATCGTTACTGTATTAAAAAAGGGGGCGTTAAGCATTGAATTTGATAACACTTTCAAAAAACGGCGACGAAAGCGCAAAGCAAATGCTTGTAAACGCCACCGTTAAGCAGTGCAAATACATAACAGGTGTCATAATCGGCGACGATGAAATGGCTAATGCGGTTTGTCGTGATGCCTACGACCGCGTTTTCAATTCGCTTGAAAGATTAGATGATGACGAGGATTTTGCGGTTTGGATGAAAAATGTCGCTTTTGTTGCGGCTTGTACCGCCTGCCGTAAAGAGCAGAACGATTTTTTTGCCGCAAGCAATACCGATTATGAAAAAATACCGTACAACCCGAAAGCCCTGTTCAAAAAGGGAAAGGTTAAAACAGAAATAATTACCGAACGCGTTGATAACTGCGTTAAAAATTTGCCGCCTGCGGTTCGTGCCGCGGCAATTTGTGTTTTTTACAACGGCAATTCGGCAAAACAGCTTGCGGGCATTATCGGCGCAGATGAGGATTTTGCCGCCAAAGCCATAAACGCCGCCGAAGAGGCACTTTGCGATGCACTTTGCTCGCAGGAAACCGAGCTTTCGGCAAAAGCTGCCGCCGAATTTATGGATACTGTCGCGAATGAGGACGATTTTGAATATTCCGTTTCTCACACCGCCGAATCGCACGACGAACCCTGTGAAGCCACTGTCGACGAGCCGCAAAAGAAAAAGGGCTTTAAAAAATTCATTTTTGCCGTCATTGCGGTTTTTGTGTTAGCTGTAAGTGCCGTCATTGCGGCGCAATATTTGCCGCCTCGGGGCGATGTTGTTTATTCAGTCCCTGCAAGCATTAAAGACCTTGCGACGGTTTCCTCGACCGAAAGTGCGGCATCTGCCGCAAGCTCTGCCGTATCCAAGGCGCAGTCGACACCCTCGAATACACCGGCAAAGCCTGCCGCAACCAAAACGGAAAAGGCGATAATGCCGAAAATGCCGCGTTATATCTTTACACTTAAAAACGAGTCGGATAAAAACGGTAATCTCGTTCGTGCCGATGCGTTTGCCTATAAGGGCGGCGTTCCGACCTCGGCAAAGGCAAAAACAGCCGTTATTTCCGAACAGCTATTTTACAGCTATTCAAACGGCGGCAGAAAATGCGTTGTAAAGGACGCAAGCGGCAAGGTTTGCGAAACACGCGAATATGATGCAAACGGCTTTATTACAAAAATAACCTATCCCGACAAAAAAAGCGTAAAATACGCTATGACCTATACCCTAAACGACGACGGTACGGTAAAAACCGCCGCCTATAAATCGACCGTCAGCGGCAAATACGCCATTAAGTACACGGGCGGCAGGGTTGCAGAGGTCGCGCACACGGTAGATGGTAAAACCCAAACCGAAAAAAGAGAGTACAACGACGACGGCGCGATTACAAAACGCACGCTTGTGGATTTTGCAGGTGCAAAAACCGTGTACGATTATTCTTACGATACCTCGGCAATGACTTTTTCCTGCAAGGTTTCGAACGGCAACAGTATTGTCGGTAATATCGCCGAAATACCGCAAAGCGACAATTATATATATAACGGTATTGTTAATTTTAACTGATATACCGAAAAGACACGCATATTATGAATATTTGCATAATATGCGTGTTTTTATGTATAGTTTTGCATATATTCCTATATTTATGCATATTTCTCCGAATAAATGTATATTATAGTGTAAAAATAGCCAATGCGGCTCCGTGTAAAAACATATTTATTTGTATAGTTATACAAAAGTTTGCAAAACCCCTTGACTTTATGCGCATAAAGTGGTATATCTTTAATTGTCAGAACGACATACGCGTTCACCGCCGGATAAACGGCGGCTTTAAAAATTATTCGGAGGGAATAAAAATGAAAAAATTAACAGCACTTGTGCTTGCACTCGTTATGGCAGTTGCCTGTTTCGCGGGTTGTAGCAGCAAAAATCAACTCACAGTATCCGAGGGTAAGCTTACAATGGTTACCAACGCGGAATTTCCGCCTTATGAGTATAAAGAGGGCGACAAAATCGTCGGTATCGATGCCGAGGTTGCACAACTTATCGCCGACAAGCTTGATTTAGAGCTTGAAATCGTTGATGTTGATTTCGACTCGATTATCCCCGGCGTACAGTCGGACAAGTACGATATGGGTATGGCAGGTATGACCGTTACCGACGAGAGAAAGCAAAAGGTAGAGTTCTCTGACACATATGCCAACGGCGTTCAGGTCGTTATCGTAAAAGAGGGCAGCGATATTAAAACTATCGACGACTTAGATGGTAAGAAAATCGGCGCACAGCAGGGTACAACAGGTTACATCTATGCTTCGGATACACCCGAAAACGGCGGCTACGGCGAAGAGAATGTTGTAGGCTACGCCAGCGGCGCACTTGCGGTTGAAGCACTTAAAGGTGGCAAAATCGATTGCGTTATCATTGATAACGAGCCTGCAAAAGCTTATGTTGCGGCTAACGACGGTTTGAAAATCCTTGATACCGAATTCACTAACGAGGAATATGCAATCTGCTTTGCAAAGGGTAACACCGCACTTAAAGACAAGGTCAATACCGCACTTGCCGAGCTTAAAGAAAGCGGCGAGTTGCAAAAGGTTGTTGACAAATACATTACATCGAAATAATTGCTTAATAAAAGGGCGGTACAATGCCGCCCTTTTTTACTGTATTGTTGAAAGGAGTTTTGGATTTGTCGGCAATAGTTAATTTGTTTGAAAGCTTAAAAAACGAGTTCGACTTTGTTTTTATTCAGGGCGACAGATACAAGCAAATGATTACGGGTCTCGGCAACACCCTTAAAATAACCGCAGGCGCACTGCTTGTCGGTATACTTATAGGTATAGTTGTCGCGGCTGTTCGCTCTACCTACGATAAAAATGCCGAAAAAATGAAAAAAGACGGCGGCGTTGGGTATTTTGTGCTTTATATTTTCAACGCAATTTGCAAGCTTTACCTAACGGTTATTCGCGGCACACCTGTCGTTGTTCAGTTAATGATATCGTACTTCCTTATTTTCGTTTCGGCGCGTGACGGTATACCGGTCGGTATTTTCGCTTTCGGTATAAACTCGGGTGCGTATGTTGCCGAAATTTTTCGCGGCGGTATTATGGCTGTCGATAACGGTCAGTTTGAGGCAGGCAGAAGCCTTGGCCTTAACTATCTGCAAACAATGATTTACATAGTTATTCCGCAGATGTTCAAAACCGTTTTACCGACATTGTGTAACGAATTTATTGCACTGCTTAAAGAAACCTCTGTTGCGGGTTATGTAGGCGTTGTCGACCTTACAAAGGCAGGTAATGCAATTGCGGGCAGAACCTACTCGTACTTTATGCCGCTGATAAGCGTTGCCATAATTTACCTTGTAATAGTTATGGTTCTGACATGGCTTGTCGGTATTCTTGAAAGGAGGCTGAGAAACAGTGACCACTGATAATAATGTACTTATCAAGACCGAAAATCTAAAAAAAGATTTCGGCTCGGTAAAGGTTTTAAAGGGAATTTCAACCGAAATTAAAAAGGGCGAGGTGGTTGTTGTTATCGGCCCGTCGGGTTGCGGCAAATCAACATTTTTGCGTTGTCTTAACCTGCTTGAAAACCCAACCGACGGTAAAATATTTTTTGAGGGAACTGATTTAACCGAAAAATCGGTAAATGTAAACAGCCACCGTATGAAAATGGGTATGGTTTTCCAGCAGTTCAACCTGTTCCCTCATATGACGATACTTAAAAATATGATTTTGGCACCGACAAAGCTGCTTAAAATGTCAAAAGAAGAAGCGACAAAAAAAGCAATGGAGCTACTTAAAACAGTCGGTCTTGAGGACAGGGCAAATGCCTATCCCTCACAGCTTTCGGGCGGACAAAAGCAGCGTGTCGCCATAGTGCGCGCACTTTGTATGAACCCCGATGTTATGCTGTTTGACGAGCCGACCTCGGCACTTGACCCCGAAATGGTCGGCGAGGTTTTGAATGTTATGAAACAGCTTGCCGAAAGCGGTATGACAATGGTTGTCGTCACCCACGAAATGGGCTTTGCACGCGAGGTTGCAAATCGCGTATTGTTTATGAGCGACGGCGTTATCGAGGAAGAGGGCTCACCCGAAGAGCTGTTCAGCAATCCGAAATCACCAAGAACACAGCAGTTCTTGAATTGTGTATTATAAGTAAAAAACCGCGGCTTTCGCCGTGGTTTTTTTGCGTATATTTTAATTTTCAAGAATGGATTTGTAAAGCTTAACATACTCGTTTGCGGAATGTGTCCAGCTGTTGTCACATTGCATTGCGCGTTTTACAAGGATATTCCACCCATCGCTGTCGGCAAAGCCGTGTATTGCGCGCCAAACGGCGTGTGACATTTCGTGGGCATTGTAATCGGCAAATGTAAAGCCGTTACCCTCACCCAAGCCCGAGTCGGTTATGGTGTCTTTAAGACCGCCTGTTTCGCGCACTATCGGCACTGCGCCGTAGCGTAATGCGACAAGCTGTGAAAGACCGCACGGCTCGCTTTGCGACGGCATTAAGAATATGTCAGAGCCGGCATAAACGCGGTGTGCAAGCGACGGAATAAAGCCGCAACGGAAAGCAACCTTTTCGGGATAGCGCGCGGCGATACCGTAAAAAAACTGTTCGTACTCGTATTCGCCCGAACCGAGGATTACAAACTGCACATCATTTTGCAAAATATCCTCTAAAACACATTTTATAAGGTCAAAGCCCTTGTGCGAAACAAGTCGCGAAACAATACCGATTACGGGCACATTTTCTTTAAACGGCAGACCAACCTCTTTTAAAAGTGCCTGCTTGTTTTTCAGCTTGTTTTCAGGCTTTGCCGCCGAATACGGTGCGGCGATAGCCTTATCGTTTTCGGGGTTATAAACCTCGGTATCAATACCGTTTATAATTCCACCGAGCTTCCACCTGCGCGCGTTCAAAATCGCGTCAAGACCGTGTGAATACCACGGTGTCAAAATTTCCTCGGCATAAGTCGGGCTGACAGTGCTAACACTGTTCGCGCACTCTATCGCGCCTTTCATAAGATTAACGCAACCGTCGTACTCTACAAGGTGTGCGCTGTCGCCGTCAAGACCCAAAACATCTTCAACAAGCTCGCTACCGTATTTACCCTGATACTGAATGTTGTGTATTGTAAACAGGGTTTTTATGCCACTGTAAAACGGGTCTTTGCCGTAATAAACCGTCTGGTAAACGGGTATCATTGCGGTTTGCCAGTCATTACAATGAATAATATCGGGCTTGAAATCTATATGTCTCAGCATTTCAAGCACCGCGCGCGAAAAGAAGGTAAACCTTTCGGCATCGTCATAGTAGCCGTAAAGACCACCGCGCTTGAAATAATATTCATTATCCAAAAGATAATATATAACCTTGCCCACCTTTGCCTCGAAAATGCCGCAATATTGGTTACGCCAAGCAACGGGTACGGTTATACTTTTTAAAAATTTCATTTCGTGCCGCAGCTCATCGGGCACGGTATCGTAAAGCGGCATAACAACGCGACAGCCGACCTGTCGATTGCGCAGGGCTTTAGGCAATGCGCCCGCAACATCGGCAAGACCGCCCGACATTGCAAAAGGATATGCCTCTGACGCCGCAAACAAAACTCTCATTAAAAAATCCCCCTAATGCTTTTAAATTCTGCCGCTTTTTTTGATTATATAATGGTTGTTTTCGGAACCGCGCAGATGCGAATTTGCCGAAATTACCACATCCTTGTCGGCGGTGATATATTCAAGGTCACTGTCTGCGCCGATAACCGCCTCTTGCATAATAATGCAATTGCGTATAACCGCGCCCTTTTCGACACGCACACCACGGAACAAAATGCTGTTTTCAACCTGACCGTCGATAATACAACCGTCACCGATTATAGAGTTTGCAACGCGACACTGCAAGCCGTACCTTGTCGGCATATCGTCGCGTGTTTTTGTATAAATCGGTCGCTCGCGGTTAAATATTTCGCGGCGTATTTCCGCATTCAGCAACGCCCTGTTCGCCGCGGCGAACGAGCCGATGCTGTATATCGGCTCGCAAAAGCCGTCAAAACGGTAGCCGACTATTTTAAGCTCGCGAAGCTTTGGCTGTAAAATGCCCCTTACAATATCGCGGTCACCGCGCGCATACGCATTTTTGGCAAGCGAACGCAGCTTTTCGCGCTCGCACACCATTATGCCTATACTGTAATCGCACTCGTCATCTGTCTGCGGAAGAACCAAAATTTCGTTCACCCTGCCGTCAGAATCGAAAGAGAAAACTGGTCTGCCGCTTGCGGTTTTAGGCAAAACGCCGTGTCTGTACACTGCGGTAATATCAGCGCCGCTGTCAATATGCTGTTCTATAACCGCAGACAGGTCAATATTGCACACAACATCTGCATTACACAAAACCACATAATCCTCGCGGCTTTTCGCAAGATAGTTATCAACGCTTACAATCGCGTCGATATTACCCTTATATGCTCCGCCCGAATTACTTGAAATAAACGGCGGTAAAAACGAAATGCCACCTGTTTTTCTGTCAAGATCCCACGGTCTGCCCGAGCCTATGTGGTCCATAAGCGAGCGATAGTTGGAACGCGGTATTATGCCGACCTTGGAAACACCGGCGTTGACAAGATTTGACAAATGAAAATCTATAATACGGTATCTGCCGCCGAACGGTACAGATGCCATAGAGCGATGCTCGGTAAGCTCGGGCATAAGCTCGTCGCCTGCGTTTGCGAAAATTAAGCCCATTGCCGTATTTGCCATTATTTAACACCGTCCTTTCCGTCAGGATAAACCATTGCTTTGGGCGGTACGGTATCACCGTCGTTTATAACCGCCTGCGGTCCTACAACCGCTATGCCCCAATCGCCGTCGTATTCCTCGGGTCGTGCGCCGACAGTGGCATTTTCACCTATAACGGCGTTTTCGCCCACTACCGAATACATAACGCGTGCGCCGCGCTTTATTACCGCGCCCGGCATTATTAGTGAGTCAAGTATTTGCGCGCCCTCTTCAACACGCGAATTTTCCGAAATTATGGAAAATTCAACATCGCCGGCAACCTCGCAACCGTCGGTAACAAATGAATTTTGTACCATTGCTGTTTCGGCAATATACTGCGGCGGTGCAGATGTCGTGCGCGAATAAATGCGCCACTTTTTGTCAGCAAGGTTAAGCTCTACCTTCGGGTTAAGCAGGTCAAGGTTAGCCTCCCACAGCGAATCGATAGTACCGACATCTTTCCAATAATCGTGAAAACGGTATACAACCATTTTTTCATTTGCTTTCAGCATTTCGGGAATTATGTTTTTACCGAAATCGTTAGAAGAATCGGGATTTTGCTCGTCTAAAGTCAGATAATGCTTCATCTTCTGCCAAGAGAAAATGTATATACCCATAGAGGCAAGGTTGCTTTTGGGGTTTTCGGGTTTTTCCTCAAACTCGTAAATCGTACCGTCGTCATTGGCATTCATTATGCCAAAGCGCGGCGCCTCCTCCCACGGGACCTCAAGCACAGCGATGGTGCAAGCGGCATTCTGCTCTTTATGATAATCAAGCATCTTAGAATAATCCATTTTATAAATATGGTCACCCGACAACACAAGCACATATTCGGGGTCGTACCGTTCTATAAACGGAAAATTTTGGTAAATAGCATTTGCAGTACCCTTGTACCAGTCAAAGCTTTTCGGCTTTTGATAGGGCGGCAAAACATGAACGCCGCCATTTGAACGGTCAAGATCCCACGGCTTGCCCGATCCGATATAATCGTTAAGCTCTAAAGGCTGATACTGTGTTAAAACACCAACGGTGGTTATGCCCGAATTAACACAGTTTGATAGCGGAAAATCAATAATTCTGTACTTGCCGCCGTACGGAACTGCAGGCTTTGCTATTTTTTGGGTCAGCACCCCAAGTCTGCTGCCTTGACCGCCTGCAAGCAGCATTGCCACACATTCGGTTTTTTTCATTCCAAAATCACTCCGATAAATTATTTTGACCTGTTGGTTTTTGCTTTTGGTTTAGTGTCGCCTTTTTTGGTACGATGCACTGTGCGCCGTTCAAGATACATAACCGACAGCGGTGGCAAATGCAACTCGACAGAATTATCAAAGCCGTGCATAGGTACCTTTTGTGAACGGAACGAACGCTCGCAAACCATATCCTCGCCGCCGTATGCCGAATCGTCGGTATTAAGCACAACACGGTAAGTTCCCGCTTTCGGGACGCCTATGCGATAGCTTACCCTTTCAACGGGTACGAAATTGCAAACTGCAATGGTTTGGTTACCCTCATTATCCTGTCGTGCAAACGCAATAACGCTTTGCTCGTTATCATCATTTGAAATCCACGAAAAGCCCTGCCAAGAGTCGTCAATTTCCCACAAAGCTCGGTTATCCTTATAATGATGGTTAAGTGTACTTACAAAGGCTTGCATTTGCTTGTGCTTGTCGTAATGAAGTAACAGCCAATCAAGCGGCTTTGCATAGTCCCACTCTATAAACTGTGCAAATTCCTGACCCATAAACAGCAACTTTTTGCCCGGGTGTGCCATCATATATGCATAAAAAGCGCGTAGCGATGCAAATTTTTGATTGTAATCGCCCGGCATTTTCGCTATAAGCGAGCATTTACCGTGTACCACCTCGTCGTGCGAAAGGGGCAGAACATAGTTTTCGGAAAAAGCATAGAAAAACGAGAATGTAAGCTTGTCGTGGTTAAATTTTCTGAACAACGGGTCAAGCGACATATAGCTTAACATATCGTTCATCCAGCCCATATTCCACTTAAAATTAAAGCCCAAGCCGCCGTCGTAGTCCGGCTTTGTAACCATAGGCCACGCGGTCGACTCCTCGGCAATCATAAGTGCCGCAGGATTTTCGGCAAACACCGCGGAATTAACGCGCCGCAGCAGTTCAATCGCCTCTAAATTCTCGCGACCGCCGTATTGGTTTGCCTCCCACTCGCCGTCGCGACGGTTATAGTCGAGGTACAGCATTGCGGCAACCGCATCAACGCGCAAGCCGTCGATATGGTATTGCTTAATCCAATAAACCGCATTGGAAATTAAAAATGACTGAACCTCGGGTCTGCCGTAGTCGAAAACCGCAGTCCCCCACTCCTTATGCTCGCCCTTTTTTGGGTTGGAATATTCATAGCAATGTGTACCGTCGAAATTCCAAAGTCCAAAGGCATCTTTAGGAAAATGTGCGGGAACCCAGTCGAGAATTACGCCGATACCGTTTTGGTGCATTATGTCGACAAAGCGCATAAAATCGTGCGGTGTGCCGTAACGCGAGGTAGGCGCATAGTATCCCGAAACCTGATACCCCCATGAGCCGTCGAACGGATGCTCTGAAATAGGTAGCAGTTCGATATGTGTATAACCCATTTTCACGACATATGCCGCAAGCTTTTCGGCGGCGGTTACATAGTCAAGCACCGTGCCGTCGGCATTTCTGCGCCACGACCCGAGATGCACCTCGTAAATATTTATAGGCGTGTTATATGGGGTCTTACCTTTTTGCGAATTTCGCCACTCATCATCGCCCCAGCCATAGCCGTCAATATCATAAATTTTCGATGCATTGTCGGGCGGCGTTTCGGCGTGAAACGCATATGGGTCGGATTTAAAAAGCACCTCGCCCGTGCGCGTTGTAACGGCATATTTGTAATTTTCATAGCGGTCAAGCTGTGGTAATGATGCCTCGAAAATACCGTACCCGATGTTTTCACAAGGGTCGGCAGATGCCTGCCAATTGTTAAAATCGCCCACCACCGAAACCGCAGCGGCGTTAGGTGCCCACACACGAAAAACCGTTCTTCCGTTATCTATATGCGCGCCGAGATGACGGTATGCATCGTGACATTCGCCACGGGCAAAAGCCGCCGCAAAATCTTTATTCATACGCATTCACTTCCCATAAAAGTTCCTTATATAACTATTTTATCAAAGCTTTTGTAAAATTACAAGGGGAATTTTGGTAAAATTAAATTATGACACCTAAAAAATGTTGGTCAAATTTTGTATATCTTGTACAAAATCGTCGTAAAACCGTATATTTCAGCAGGTATATCCCGTTAAAATCGGGGTAAATTATTGTTAAAAACAGTAAAGGATGACATTATGAACCTGATTTCTGACTGTCTGTATGCATTTTTGTTCGGCGGCGCGCTGTGCGTGATAGGACAATTACTTATAGATTTAACAAAGCTAACCCCCGCAAGAATACTTGTCGCATATGTCACCGTGGGTGTGTTTTTGGGCGCGATAGGTGTATACGCACCGCTTGTCGATATTTTCGGTTGCGGTGCTACCGTTCCGCTTACGGGGTTCGGATATTCATTGGCGAGTGGTGTGAAAAAGGCGGTGGAAACCTACGGCTTTTTCGGCATTTTCAGCGGTGGTATAAGCGGCACTGCACTCGGCATAACCGTCGCCGTGGTTTCGGGCTTTGCGGCGGCACTTGTCGCAAAGCCGCGGCAAAAATAGCGGCAGTGCAAAAAGGGCTAAAGCCACATAAAGATAAAAAAAGCGGCTGTAAAAAACCAAAGCTCTTTACAGCCGCTTTAAATTTAAGCAAGAAAGAAAATATTATATTAAGAATTAACCCTTGCGGTGTATGCGCTGTATTCAGTATGCTGAATACCGTTTAAGGTGTATTTTACATACACCCTGATATAACGCACCTTATCGTTTTTAATTGCATACTGCATCATAAATGCACCGTCGGAATTTACAACCGATTTTGCAATTTGAACAGGCGTTGTTTGCAATGTTATTTCTTGATTTGCGGCTAAATAACCGCTTTCGTTTGTTATAACAAAGCCTTTTTCCACAAGCACAGCATTTTCGGGTAGCTCGGTATATGCCGTGGTTACCACTGTTTGTGCCGTGCCGTTTATGACATTGTGAACCGCCGTATTCATTACGACCGTATCCTTTTCGACCGTGGTGATGTCTGCGGTTTTGTTTATCGCCGCAAGTGAAATATCACCCGGCATATAGAAGGTGTAGCTGTTGGTGTCGCTTAACACAGCACCGCTTGTAGCATCGCGCCAGCCTATACAGTCAGCATATTTCGAGTTTACAGTCATTCGCCTGTCGAACATTGAGTCGTAGGTTTCGGTTTCAAAGCCGTCATTTACGGTAATTTTGTATGTGCTTTCCTTACGCTCGTAAATCGGGTAAAAGCTCTTGTCGGCGGTAATCGGGTCGGCAATGCTTTGCGTCCAATATGCGCCGTCCTTGCCCTTTGTATAACCGAAAATATCATCTGCCTTTTCGGCAAACCTCTGTGCAACCTCGGCAGAAAGCTTTTCATTATCGCTAACCTTTACCTTGCCGATAACCGTACCGTTTTTGTTGACGAACGAAACGGTATGCAACTGTGGCGAAAGAACCGAAAGAATTGTGTTGGCATAGATATTTACACCGAAATCGTTTACATGGTTATAGTTGTTGCCTGTGTAATCGACACCCTCTTTAACCGTCAGCAACTTTTGGAACTGCGAAAATACAGGTGCGTATGCCGCGTTTTCGTCTTGTTCGGCAAGTGCCTTATACCCCTCTTCATGTTCGCCGAGCTTGTAGCCCGTTTGTACCGCGGCGGCATTTTCGGTATATGCGTTCGGGTGGAATGCCGAAACGAAAACAACAGTACAGTCGGGGTTCCATTCGCGAATATAGTTTTTAAGAAGTGTTACATTGGCGACCATACTTTCTTTACTGCGACCGTTCTCGTTCATACCAAATGCAATAAATACAAGGTCAGGCTTTGCAACCTGATTTTTATTTACAATTGCGTTTATATTGTTGTAGTACCATTCAGACGCACTACTGCCGATACCACGGTTGGTAAGTGTGAAATTAGCATCTGGGTACTGCGATTGCAGATTTTCCACAACCAAATTCGCCCATGCCTTTTGTGTCCATTCGGGTGCGGTGTCGCCCGAAAGACCAAGGTACGACTGCCAACCCATAATATGGTTGGTAGGTTCGCTACCTACGGTAATAGTGGCACCGTTATTGTAACCGTAGCTGTACATATCCTGACCTGTCGCATTACAACCTGTGGTAATGCTGTCACCCATAAACAGCACATTTACGGTTTCGCCCTTTTCGGCTTTTTCTTTAAATTTAAGTCCCTCAAGCTGGCTGTCGGGGTTTTCGGTAAAGCTTGTGCCATCCCACTGCCTTGTATGGGTATATGTTACGGTTATAAGATACTTGGGCTGTGTTGTTGCCATACCGGCTATAAAGCCCCAATCTATTGCATAGTTGCTTGTAAGGTTTTTAAGCTTTGCCGCGTCCGAATATACAGGTATTTTTGTATTTGCGGTAAGCACCATTTCACCGTTTGCATTTACGGTGAAATCCTCGCCCAAATAGTACTGCTTGAACGATTTACTGTCAAGATTGTACGAATTTACGCAAACGATATTATCTATCGGGAATTGCAGCTTTGCGGTTGTTCTGCCCGTATAGAACATAACGGTTTCATCGCGTGTTACATACTCGTCACCGAGCATTTCGCTGTTCCACGACGGATTGTAGTAGTTCGAGGAACGCATATAAACCGATTTACCGTTCCAAATTCCTTTTTTGGGTGAGTATTTATCACGCGTTGTGGTTACGGTAATTTTCAAATCGTCCGGAGCTGAGGTAACGGTGTATCTGCCGTCAGCCGCCGTAAGAACGGTATCATTCGCCTTTACCGAGGTAACAGTACCGCCGTTTTTAACGCTGACGGTGAAGCTGTAAGCTTTATTGCTTTCGTATTCGGTATTTGAAAGCGTAACATCGTCCGCCATATCTGTAACAACTTGTTGCATTGCGGCGGATTTACCGACAGCACCAAGCTCGCAGGTATGGAACCAACCGAGATAGTTTGTTTCAATAGTGGTAGACGATACTATAATTTTTATACCGATATATTTGCCCGACGGCTTTTCGTCGCCCGTAAAGCTGAAAATTTGACCCTCTGCCACGGTGCTTGTGTTGTTAAGCTTATAGCTTGCCGAGTCGCTTGCGGGATAGTAACAATTGAAATCGGTAATTTTATTTTCATCATTATACAGTGTTGTTTCGTCATTGGACGCATAAACCTCATACTGCGAAAGTGCAAATCGCGGTGAAATGTGCGAGAAAAGGTAAATCTTGTCGAAAAGATACGACTTATCAAAGCTCATTGTAAGATAACCCGATGCCTCGCCGTTGCCGACGGTGGGTAACCAATGATTTGTCCAGCTGTACCAATCGTTGGTGTTGTCATAATTTTCATAACCGCTGATAAGTCCGTCGACCGTTTGGTTAAACTGTGCGGCAGTGGGGTCGGAGTCGTACGAACCCGCAACGCTTGTAAGGTGCAGTTTTTTAATGTTCGCGTGCAGGTCGTTTGCCGAGTCGTGTAACGCCTTAACCTCTGTCGGTGTTACGGTAGAGGTTTTAAGGCTATATTTATATTGCGACGAAATATCAAGCATAGCCGCCTTTGTGCCGTCGGTAACATCGGTATTTTTGTTCTTTGAAACGACCTTGCCGCAAAGACCCATTTCGGAAATATACAACCAACCGTTCATACCACGCGAGCCGTCGTTAATTTTTATGCCGACATACTTACCGACCATATGTCCCGTGCCAAAGGTGTAAACCTGTCCCTCGGAATTATGACCGCTGTCGCCGTTGTTAAGCTTTGTCGCCATTGCCGCAGTACCGTAATCGTCCCAAGCGGTAGAGTATTTATCATATTTAAACGACAAAACCTTGTTCGCGTCTGTATACAGTGTTCTTGCATTGCTTGAAACATATACATCATAGTCATAAAGCGCGCCTGCGGGCAGGTTGCTTGACATTATGTACATCTTTGACAAATCGTACACACCGTCAAGCGATATTGTAAGGTAACCCTGCGGTGTGGTACCGGGCATATTTAGGGTGTAGTAGTACGAGTCACCTGCCGCCCAGCTGTCGGCAGTATCCATAACACCGTCTGTGATTTTTGCCTTTGAACCTAAAACAGAGTTATTTATATTATTAAGCGTGTTCGAAAAATCTGTTGTTTTGGTCAAAAAAATCATAGAGTGATTGCGCAAAAGGTTGGTATCGCCTGCGACATTTGCAAGCTTGGCAACCTGTTCCTGTGTTATGTCGGTTGTTTGCAAAACGGTATCGTCGTGGTCGCCGTATGTTGTGAAAACGCCTGTCTTATCCGACGGAAAATCGGCTTTTACGGCATTTTTCGCAGTACCGTGTGCGCCCGCCTCGTTTATATACAGCCAGCCGCGCTTGCCGTCGTTACGCACACTGAAGGATGCACCGACAAGCACCTTGTAGCCGATATATTTACCCTGCGGCTTTTTACTGCCCGTAAAGGTGTATATTTGACCGTTGGAATAGTTGTCGTTGGTGTTAAGAGAAGTACCGCCCTCTACAAATCCGTCGTAATTAAATTCAAGCACGCGGTTTTCTTTGCTGTACAGGTTCTCTCTTGTATTACCTACATACAGCTCGTAGCTTTTCAGCGCCCAATGCTCACGCATAGAGCTTATCATATAAATATCGTCAAAGGTATAAACATCGTCATAGGCAAGGGTTACATAGCCGTTTACGGTGTTATCGTCCGACATAGTAAAATTATCATAGCAATACAAATAGCTTTTTATTGTTTGGTCATCAATACCGCCGTCCAAAGCATCTGCGACAGTTGTGCCGTTGGCATACGAAACCTGTGTGCCGTTACCGTTCAGCACTTTAAAGGAAGTGCCGTGGGTTTTGTACAGGTTATCCTCGGCAAGCGTGCTTGCCAAATCGGGTGTGATATTCGCCGTCATAGTGACATCGTAAAGCGAATTAAGTGTAAGCAACGATTTTTTCGTGTTGTCGGTAACATCGGTAACAGCCTCTTTGTAAACCGAGGTACCGTGTGCGCCTGCCTCGCTGATATACAGCCAGTGCGGTGTATCGGTTGCCGCGGCACTGTCATAAATTTTATAGCCGATATATTTACCCTGCGGTTTTTCGGTGCCGCCGAAAGTAAACACCTGACCCTCTGAATAGTTGCTGTTATTGTTAAGCGCCGTGCTTGTTTCGTGATTGACGGTATATCCGTTGTAATCAAATTCCAAAACCAAGTTATCGTCGGTATACAGTGTGCCCAAATCGTCGCCGATGTACAGACCGTAATTTTTGATGGTTCTGTTTTTAACCCATGCACTTATTAAGTAAACATCATCGAAAATATACGACTTGTCATATGTAAATGTAACATAGCCGTTTAATTTGCCGTCGTTCGACTGCTTAAAATTAGAATATGAATATTTAAAAGAATTATATGCACCGTTATCTATACCGCCGTCGGAAAAAGTTGTTACCATTTGGGCGGTTGTCGGGTTACCGTCGAAATTCATATTAGTACCCTGACCGTTTATAAGCTTAATATCGGTACAATGGTTTTTAAGCAAGCTTTCGCTTGCAAGGCTTGCCGCCAAGGTCGGCGTTATGCCTGCCGCGGTAAGCGAAACATCGTAATTGCTTTGCACGCTGAGCATAGAAAGCTTTGTCGTGTCTGTAACATCTGTTGTAAAGCTTGCCGTCGCAAAAGCAAACGGCACCGTGCCGAAGCTTGTTACGGTTATTGCCGTCGCAAGCAATGCGGCAAGAAATTTCGGGTACTTTTTCATAGTACATACACCCCTTAAATATTCGTTTAAATGCCCCCATTTTTGTATGGGCAAAGGTTATCACTTATATTATATCACGAACAAAAAAAAAAAAAACGGGCACAATAAACGAACTTTTCGGCATATATTTGTACACAATAACCAAAATGTGCAAAAAATGACACAAAAGGACAAAAAAGCACCGTGGCAAAAACCACGGTGCTTTAAAAATTACAAAATTAGTCCGAAACATAAGGCAGCAACGCAACAAAGCGTGCGCGCTTTATAGCCACTGTAAGCTCGCGCTGGTGTGCGGCACAAGTGCCGGTAACACGACGCGGAAGAATCTTTGCGCGTTCTGAAATGAACTTGCGAAGACGGGCTACATCCTTATAATCAATAGCTTCAACACGGTCTACGCAGAAGTGGCAAACTTTCTTTCTGCCCTTGCGGCGTGCAGGTCTATCCATCTTTTCCATTATATTAGCCTCCAATCACTGAAAAGTACCGCCTAAATTGCGGAAATCAGAACGGCAGGTCGTCATCACCGGGCAAGGACGAAAAATCGTCAGCGGCGGTGTTTGAAAATGACGGTGCCGCAGCAGTTTGCTCCCTATTAGCGGGGGCGGCGGAAGCATCGCGACGCTCTGCAAAATGGACACGGTTTGCAACAACCTCAAAAGCGGTTCTGTTGTTACCGTCTTTGTCGGTATAGCGGCGTGTCTGGATTGAACCCTCAACGGCGACAAGCTGACCCTTTTTAAACCAATTTGAAACAAACTCGGCATTCTGGCGCCACGCGACAATATTTATAAAGTCGGTCTGACGCTCTTCGCCGCTTTTGTATGCCCTGTCTACGGCAAGCGAAAAGCTTGTTACCGGAAGACCCGAGGCTGTATGGCGTAATTCGGGGTCGGCAGTAAGTCTGCCCATTAAAATTGCAGTGTTAAGCATTTGCGACACTCCTCTTTTTTCAAAAATTACTTCTTAACAATCATTGTTCTTAAAACGCCGTCGGTAATTTTAGCGACGCGATACATTTCTTCGGGGAAGCTTTCCGCCGATGCGAAATTGTAAAGAACATAGAACGCCTCTGCCTGATAGTCGATTTCGTAAGCCAAGCGACGCTTGCCCCAAACATCAACACTCTCGACAGTACCGTTAGCCTCAATCAACTGCTGGAACTTTTCCTGCAATGCGGTTGCGGCATCTTCACCGTTTTTAAGTGAGAACACCATAACGGCTTCATAATTAGTAGTCATCCTGTTGCACCTCCTTATGGTCTTATGGCTGCAAAAAAGCAGCAAGGGCGCTAATAAACTATTTTAACGCACTGAACATTATAGCAGAATAAATCCGTTAAGTCAAGATTTATTTTATATGTTCCTGTTACTGCTGCGACGATGTCGTATTACCGTCACCCGCGGTGCTTGCTGTGGACTGTGTGTTATCCGACACAGTTGCGGAAGATGCAGTGCTTGCAGTAGAGGTTGTGGGTGTAGACGGTGTCGGCGCAGTGCTTTCGGGCGCGGTGCTTGCAGGGCGCGCACCCTTGCTTATATACAGCGTTACCGTGCCGCTGACTGTTGTACCTGCGGACGGTGTCGACCTTATAACCCTGCCTGCGGCGACGGTTGGGTCGTACTGCTCTACAATAGTGTACACAATGCCGCGCTTGGTCATAAGATTTACCGCATCGTTTTTAAGCTTGCCCCTAAGGTCGGGCATAGCGGGCGGCTCGCCCTTGCTTACCGTAAGCGTTACAGTTTCGGTGTTTTTAATTTTAGAGCCTGCGGGTACAGATTGCTGAATTACAACACCCTGCTCATAAACCTCGGAATAAATTTCCTCGACGACGAACTGATATGCGCTGTACGCCTTGTTGTTTTTTATGTCTTTATAGTAGTTTTTGCCGACAAGTGACTCAACCGTAATATTTTCTATTTCCTTATAATACGACAGCTCCACCTTGGTTTCGGGCGAAACCTTTGTGCCGCCCTCGGGCGACATTGCAAAAACCTTGCCGCTGTCCTCGCCGAGCTTGGTCACGGCGACCTCGACAATATTTTCGGGTAAAAAGCCCATTTCAAGCAGTTTCATACGCGCATCTGTATACGCCGTTTCGTCACCGACAAAATCGGGCAAGGTTACCGTTTGCGAGCCGAGACTTACATAAACCGCGATTTTTTCGCCTGCCTGTATCTCGACGCCTACCTTTTGCTTTTGCTTATAGACCTCGCCGCGCTCGTAATTATCCTGATAGGTTTTTTCTATAACCTCGGTTTCTATATCCTTAAAGCCCTGCTTTTCGTAATAATCCACAATCTCGGCGCAGGTCATTCCCTTAAAGTCGATAATTTTCGCAACCTCGTTTTCTTGGTTAAGAACAAACTCGCTGCTTGTTGGAACGGCGATAGAGCCACCGTTGCCTGTTGCGCCGCCGAAAATAGCGCCCCAGTTCTTGCCGATAACCAACGCGATGATAAGCAACAGCACCGTCGCCGAAACCGCGGCAATCAAAACGCCGTACTGCTTGAAAAAGCTTGCCTTGTCGTCGTCCTCTGCTTTGCTGACAGGTGTGTCATTGCTTTCGGTTACCAAGCCCTCGCGAAATACCTCTATGGTTTTGGTACGGTTTTCGGGCATAACTTGCAACGCGCCCGCAAGTGCCGCAAGCACCGACTTAGGTATGCTTTCAACCAAGCGCGAGGGTATGGTCATATTATCGTTTGAAACACGCTCGGTCGCCTCGGGCGGCGGATTGCCGACAAGTGTGCGAAACAGGGTTGCCGCAATGCCGTAAACATCTGTCCAAGGACCCGATTTTGCATCAAAGCCGTACTGCTCTATCGCGGCAAAGCCCGGGAACAGTCTTGCCGAAATATCACTGCGCGCGGTGCGTGCCGCCGCAATGCAAAAGCCCGTAATACGCACCTTGCCGTCCCTGCCGACAAGCAAGGTTTCGGGGCTGATGCCGCGGTGAATAATATTAAGCTCGTGCAATTTCGAAAGAACGGGCAAAAGCGGCAAAAACAGCACGCGTGCCTGCTCCCAAGTAAGCTGACCGCCGTTGCGCAACAAAAACTCGCGCAAGGTGATACCCGAAACACTTTCGGTAACATAATACGCCGTACCGCCTGCCTCGAAAACATCTGTAACCGCCAAAAGGTTTTCACACCCGTTAAGCTGTGCCAGCGATTTTGCAAGGTCTAAAAAGCAAATAAGCGCCTCGTTAAAGCTGAATGAAAATTCCTTTCTGACCGCGACAGTGCCGTCGGCATTGCGCGAGCAGATATCGTTCGGGAAAAATTCCCTTATACGAACGGTGTTGCCGCTTTCGGCGTCCTTACCTATATAGGTAATACCCTCGCCGCCGCAGTCCAACACACTGCCGATAATGTATCTTTCACCGAGCATTGTGCGCGGAGGAAGTCCGTTGCCGTTATCTGCGGCAGAGTTGTCATAGCCGCAAACGGGGCAAATCTGTTCCTCGCCTATTTCAGCCATACAACCCATACAAAGACCTTTTGTCAAATCCATTATACACACTCCTTTTAAAAAGGCAAACGGCAAAAGCCGTCATTTTGTGTGGCAGTGCCTATAACTGCCATACTAATATATTTTACCTTTATATTAACCGTATGTCAAGTATTTTGCTCGTCAAGCGTAAGAGCATAGCTTGCGGCAAATTCGTTCATAAACAGCTCTGCCTCTGGCAGGTTCATTTTATCTATCGCGGCTTTTATCGATTTTTCGGCATCGCGGAACTCGCCGTTGCCCATTTTTTGCTCCTCAATACATTTTATATAGGCGGAAATTTTGTCGGCGGCATGGACAATCGCCGAAAGCTCTGCATCAGCTTCACCGTAATATTCGACATATCCGTCACGCAAATCAGGCGGCAAAAGGGATATAAGCCTTTCTGCGGCACGCGCCTCAACCTTTTTATATTCGTCGCGGATTATGCTGTTATCGTACTTTACGGGCGTGGGCATATCGCCTGTTATAATCTCGGTAGTATCGTGAAACATCGCAAGCACGGCGGCGCGGTCGGCATTTAAGCTTTTGCCGAGGCGCGCGTTGGCAAGCATACACATAGCGTGGGCGATAAACGCCGTTTCAAGTGAGTGTTCGGAAAGATTTTCGGCACGCGTGTTGCGCATAAGACCCCAACGGTTTATATATTTCATTCGCGAAAGCATTGCAAGGTAATGGCTGGACATCTTTTTCAACTTCCTTTTCTCGTTACTATTGAATATTATAACAAAAAATGGTATAATATCAATAAATTTTTTAAAGGAGTGCCATATATGCAAGCTACACCTTTCCTAAATAAAGGCAAATCTCTGCGGTTGAAAACCTTTTTGACCGCTGTTTTCATTGCGGCGGCATTCTTCATACCCTACATCATTATGGGCGAGGGCTACTTTTTGTTCTACGGCGATTTTAATGTTCAGCAGGTGCCGTTTTATCAGCTTTGCCACAAAGCGGTGCGCGAGGGTAGCTTCGGTTGGAACCAATATACAGACCTCGGCACCAATTTCATTGCATCGTACACCTTTTACCTTTTGGGCAGTCCGTTCTTTTGGCTGACCATACCCTTTCCGAACAGCTTTGTTCCGTACCTTATGGGGCCGTTGCTTATACTTAAATTCGGCTGTGCCGCACTTACGGCATATATGTATATAAGCCGCTTTGTAAAGCATAATGAAAGCGCAATGCTGGGCGGTCTTTTATACGCCTTTTGCGGCTTTTCGGTCTACAATATATTTTTCAACCATTTTCACGAGGCGATTATCGTTTTTCCGCTTTTGCTTCTTGCGATGGAGCAGCATATAGCAGACGGCAAGCGCGGTGTTTTCGCCGCCGCGGTGTTTATTGCGGCAATTACCAACTACTTCTTTTTCTTCGGTATGGTTGTATTTGCCGTAATTTACTGGTTCATTCGCGTTGTAACGTGCAGTGTAAAGCAAAGTCCGAAATCGTTTTTCGCAATGCTTTTCGAGGCGGTCATAGGTCTTGCCGCGGCAATGATTTTGCTTTTGCCTAGTGCGCTTTGCGTTTTGCAAAACTCGCGCGTTTCAAGCTTTAACTGGGGCTATGACTCTTGGTTATACGGCAGGGTTCAGATATACGCCAACATTTTACAGGTACTTTTCTTTCCACCCGATATTCCCGCGCGCCCCGTATTCTTCCCCGGTGCCGATGTAAAATGGGCATCGCTTGGGG
>CAZIEH010000002.1:21164-30818 GCA_964538695.1 uncultured Eubacterium sp.
GCTTGGGGCGTGGTTGCCGCTTATGGGCATAGTCGGCGGCGTTGCATACGGCAAAACGCACAAAAAAAGCTGGATTACAAAAACACTCGTCGTGTCGCTTGTAATGGCGCTTGTGCCAGTGCTTAATTCGGCATTTTATATGTTCAACAGCGCCTACTATGCGCGCTGGTTCTATATGCCGCTTTTGGTGCTGTGCCTTGGGTCGGTTATGGCGATAGAGGATACACAGGTAGACTTTAAACCCGCATATAAATTTGTGCTTGCCGTAACGCTTGCGTTTACCGTTATAGTTGGGCTGTGGCCGGACGGGTTGGATGCCGACGGCAAAATAACACATTTGGGCATTTACACTTACGAGCAGGACAGCCTTACCTATGTCGGCAGATATTGGGCAACCTGTCTTATTTCAATCGGCTCGCTTATAACACTCGGAATACTGCTTAAAAAATACAGAAAATATCACATACGCTTTCTGCGTTCGGCAATCTCAGCCGTTGCGATAATCTCGGTAATATATTCATCATTTTTTATCGGTTGCGGTAAATCACACTCTTACGACATTAAAAACGAGGTTATACCCGATTTGATTGAGGGTGAGTTGCAGCTTGACGGTGACCCCGATACCTTTAGAATAGATTGCTATGAATGTATGGACAACACGGCGATGTTCTTGGGCTATTCGGGCATAAACGCGTTTCATTCGATTGTACCGTCGTCGGTAACCGAATTTTACGAATATGTCGGCGAGGAGCGCTCGGTCGCAAGCAGACCGTCGACAGATTGCTACGCCATCCGTTCACTGCTGTCGGTAAAATATTTGCTGAACCGTTCGTCGGGCGACAAGTTTACCGACGAATACGGCGATACCGAAATGCCCTGTTGGACATATCGAAAAACCGAGAACGGCTTTGATGTATATTCAAACGACTGTTACATTCCGTACGGCTTTACCTATGACGAATATACCGATTATACCGATTGTGAAAATCTCAGCGGTGATGAGCGCGCAAGCGTTATGCTGAAAGCAATACTGCTTGACGACAGACAGGCCGAAAAATACGGTGGTATTTTGCAAAAAACCGACCTTAACGATTGCTACTTCAACGAACAGGAATTAAAGGACAACAGCGCCGCAAGAGCCGCAACCGCCGCATATGAATTTTCTTACGGCAATAACGGCTTTAACGCAAAAATAAATTTAAAAAGGCAAAACCTTGTCTTTTTCTCGATACCGTATGAAAGCGGCTGGTCGGCATATGTCAATGGCAAGCAGGTCGACATAGAAAAGGTAAATGTCGGCTTTATGGCAGTGCTTTGCGATGCGGGTGAAAACGAAATTGTTTTCAAATATCAAACACCGGGGCTTGCACTCGGCGCAGTTATAAGCTTTGCCGCCATTGCGGTTTTTGTCGTGTATATGATACTTTTAAGCAAAAAACGCAAGCTTGCACCCCACATTTATCGCGGCGAATGGCGCGAGGGTGAGGAATTGGCAGAAATGTGGCGAAATGAAAAAGAGCTTGAGACTTTGCCGCCCGAAGCACAAGAGGAAGAGGCTAAACCGAGCGAAAGAACAATCGCCGTCGAAGATGACGAGGGCGAAACGGTAATAGACAGCGACGCATTGCACCGCTATTTAAGCGGCTATGACGATAATGACGAATGATAAGCTTATACTTTACAGGAGGGGCGTATGCCGAGATTTTTTTGTGAAAACTTTGCCGAAAACAGTGCTGTTATAACGGGTGACGATGCACGACACATTTCGCGCTCGCTTCGTATGCGTGTGGGTGAAAGCCTGACCGTGTGCGACACACGCGGAACAGACTATTATTGCACCGTTGCCGAAATTTGCGATGACACGGTAAAGCTTAATGTAAACAGCAAGCAAGAAAACACAAGCGAGCCTACAGTCGCAGTAACACTGTTTCAGTGCATACCAAAGGGCGACAAGCTTGACAGCGTTGTGCAAAAGGCGGTAGAGCTGGGCGTACACGAAATAGTGCCCGTGCTTTCGTCACGGTGTGTTTCGCGCCCCGATGAAAAGGCGGCGGCGAAAAAGCGCGAGCGTTTGCAAAAAATCGCAAACGAAGCGGCAAAGCAATCCGGTCGCGGCATTTTGCCAGAGGTTTGCAAAACAGTCAGCTTTAAAGAATGTTGCGCTGTGCTTAAAGACTTTGATACCGCGGTTTTGTTTTACGAGCTTGGCGGCAAGCCGCTTGCCGATATTTCGTTCGAAAAAAACGGGAAAATTGCGGTTTTAATAGGGCCGGAGGGCGGCTTTTCGGAAGACGAGGTTACAGCCGCGACAAACGGCGGCGCACAAAGGGCAACACTCGGTAAGCGCATACTGCGTACCGAAACCGCACCTGTTGCGGCACTTGGGTGCATTATGCTGCTTACGGGTAATATGGAATAAATTACGGTGACTTCACCGATAGAAAAGGATTGATTTATAATGAATGCAAAACAATTAAGAACACCTGCGGCAGGCGACACCGTTGCCGTAATGGAAACCAACCACGGTACAGTAAAAATATTGTTACTGCCCGAGTACGCACCGAAAGCTGTTGAAAACTTTTCGCGTCACGCGACAGATGGTTATTACGACGGGCTTATTTTCCACCGCGTTATTAACGATTTTATGATTCAGGGCGGCGACCCGACAGGCACGGGCTGTGGCGGTGAAAGCGTATTCGGCGCAAGCTTTGAAGACGAGTTTCACCCCGAGGCGCACAACCTGCGCGGCGCGCTGTGTATGGCAAATTCGGGTCCCAACACCAACGGCAGTCAGTTTTTCATTGTGCAGGCAAAAACCGTGCCCGCACAAATGCTTGCACAGATGAAAGAAATGCCCGAAAGCTTCCCCGAAGAAATCGTAAACGCCTATGCCGATATGGGCGGCACACCGTGGCTTGACTTCCGTCACACCGTTTTCGGTCAGGTTTTCGAGGGTATGGATATTGTCGACGAAATCGCCGCCGTTGCGGTCGGTGCAAACGATAAGCCCGTAGAGCCGGTAACGATAAATGGCATTAAAATCGAAACCCTGTAAAGGTGTTGATGCCGCGCTTGCGGTTTTGGAAGATTTAACACCGCTTTCGTCAGATTGCGGCGTACTGTGCGAAAGAGCGTGCTGTCGCGGTAACGAAAACGAGGGTATGCTGTTATTCCCCGACGAGCAAACCACCCTGCCGAAAAACGCCGAAAACGAAAGGCTTTGCGTTTGCAACGGAAATTGTGAAAGAAACACAAGACCGCTTGCGTGCAGAATTTTTCCGCTGTTCCCCGTTATAGACGAGTATGGCAACATCTCGGTCGAGGCAGATGCGCGTGCATACCGCCTATGTCCGCTTGTGCAAAGCTGTGGCAATGTACGGTTTGACAAGAACTTTGTAACCGCCGTAAGGCGTGCTGGTCGCGCCGTTGCGAAAACCGCAGAGGGACTTGCGTTTTTAAAAGAAGCTTCTGCCGAAATTGCCACCTATAAAAAGCTGTACGGCATCAGCACAAAAATTTCGAAAAGAAAATAAAGCTTAATATCGCAAAAAACCGCCGCGGCTTTTCAAATTGCCACGGCGGTAATTTTATTTTGTAATATCCGCACAAAAAGCGGTTATAAGCAGTGTAAGCGAGCAGTTTTCTTTTATTCTGCGCTTGGCATTTTGCACCGCGTTTACAATGCGCAAAAGCTGCTGCTTTGAAAGCGGCGGCGAAATAGACTCGCCCATACTCTGTCGCCTTAACAGCAGTGTCGCGGCGGAAAAAAGTGACTCGCAAAACGCGGCAAGACCGACGGTATCGCGCGAAAAGCTTTGCATAAATTTAAGCACCTCATAAGTCCTGTGCGATGAAATAAGCGCAAGTATTTTTTCGACATTCTCGGCATTTTCGTCCTCATCGGTGCTGTTAAGCACAGCCAATGCCTTGCCGACATTGTTGTCGCTCATACTAAGTACAGCCGCAAGCCGTTCACTGTCGCCGCCTGCCTGTTCGGCAAGTGCCGCCGCGCCTTCTTGCGCCGACGGCGTGTTAAGCGTAAGCACGGTGCAGCGCGAAACGACCGTTTCAAGCAGCATTGTCCGCGACGGGCATAACAGCAAAAACACAACATATTGCGGCGGTTCTTCCATAATTTTCAAAAACGCATTTTGTGCCTCGCGGTTCATACATTCCGCGTTTTCTATTACATACACCTTGCGCCTGCTACGGTCGGGGCGTTCATACACGGCGCGCCTAAGCTCGCGTATAACGGAAACGCGTATAACATTTTTTTCGTCGGGCGCTACAATGCTGTAATCGGGGTGCGTGCCCGCCTCGAAAAGTGTGCAATTTCGACAAGAGCCGCAGGCATCGTCACCGCCGCACAAAATCGCCTTTGCAAAAGCGCGCGCCACTGTGTGCTTGCCAAGCCCCGTTTCCCCCTCTAAAAGAATGGTTTGCGGTATCTTGTCGGTTTTCAGCATATTTTCTATCGCCGTTACGACACGCGAATTACCGTAAAATTTTTCAAGCATAGTTTGCCTCTTTTAAAGAATATAGCCTATTTTCTTCATTGCCTTTGCAAGCGTGCGGTTTGCAATACGCTCTGCCTTTTGCGCACCCTCGCGGTAAAGGCGCTCAAGCTCGGCTTTATCCGAACGGATTTTAGCAAAGCTTTCGCGAATGGGTCTAAGCTCCTCTACAACGGCTTCGCCGACAGCTTTTTTGAAATCGCCGTAGCCCTTGCCCTCGAACTCTGCCGCGACAGCCTCGGGGGTTTTGCCCGTGATAGTAGAGTATATGCCTATAAGGTTATTAACGCCGTGCTTGTTTTCGCCCATACAAACCACCGCCTCGGAATCGGTAACGGCGCGGTTTATTTTGCGCATAATAACATCGGGGTCGTCAAGCAACGCGATATACGCATTGGGATTTTCGTCGGATTTCGACATCTTTTTCATCGGGTTTTGCAATGACATTACGCGTGCACCGACCTTTGGTATATACGGCTCGGGGATTTTGAAAACATCACCGTAAATTCCGTTAAATCTGCCAGCTATATCACGCGTAATTTCGATATGCTGTTTTTGGTCGTGACCTACCGGCACAACATCGGGCTGATAAAGCAAAATATCCGCCGCCATAAGCACGGGGTACGAGAAAAGACCGACATTGACATTGTTGGAATATTTCGCCGACTTATCCTTAAACTGTGTCATACGCGACATTTCGCCGAACTGTGTGTAACAGCTTAAAAGCCACGCAAGCTGTGAATGTGCGGCAATATGCGACTGTATAAAAACAGTTGATTTTTCGGGATCCAAGCCTATGCTTAAAAACAGCGCATAGGTATCCAAAATTTGTTGGCGAAGCTTTGCCGGCTCTTGACGAACCGTAATTGCGTGCAAATCGGCAACCGCAAAAATGCAGTCAAACTCTCCGCTTTTTTCCATATATACAAAATTTTTAAGTGCGCCCAAATAATTGCCCAGCGTAAGCGTACCGCTTGGCTGAACAAGGCTTAGTGCGCGTTTTTTTGTTTGCTCGTTTTCACTCACTTAAATCACCGTATCCTTTCGCCGCATAACCGCCGCATAACCGCCGTAAAACGGTGCAAAATATAAGCGGCGCATATTTTTTTCTATTTTATCACATTACTGCCGATTTTACAAGTACGGAGGATTATTTTGTGTCAAAAGGCAAAAACGCACTGATTTTCACCCTTTCTATGCTAATGACCCTCATCATCGCCGCCTTTGCCGCGGCGTGGTTTGCAACCGATTTGCCGGAGGAGCAGTATACCGCCGCGCCCGTTTCAAGCGGTGAAACCGTGCGTGTACTGTTTTGCGCATACGAAAGCGAAGTTTCGTACGGCATAACTTTAAAAAACGGTGCGGTAGAGGGTGTAAAACGCCTGTATTTTGACAGCGCGGCATACCTAAACGGCGGACTAAGTGCCGCAAAGGAAACCGCACAAAAGGTTTGCGGCGAAATGTATGACGAGGCACTTGCCGTAACCGACACACAGCTTGCCGCGATTATAGACTATGTGGGCGGCGTAAAAATAAATGTCGACACCGCACTAAGCAAAATATGCACCGTCGAAAAGGGCGAACAGGTGCTTACAGGCATTGCGGCAATACGCATTTTTGCACAAGAGCCGTCATATCGCGCACTTTGCCTGCAAACAGTCGAAGACATCGCAAGCCTCTGGTGCGAAAAGCTTTGGAACAGCCGTGCCTTTTTCAGACTGATAGATTTAAGCGACTGCACACTTTCATATGCGCGCTATCTGCCGTATGCGCAGTATTTTGACAAAAAGGGTTGAAAACAACCGTAAGCTGTGGTATTATACATTTATAAACAGAGTAGGCAGAATTGCGTAAAGTGTCATACGGACGGGGAGTTGCCGTGTGAACGAAGGTGTGCTTCACCGCGGTTGTTCTGCCGCATCCCGCTGTACCAAGACTAAAGGCGAAATTAACACCTCGGTTTTTACGGTGCAACCCATTTCGGGAAAAGGAGTCTCTGTAAAAACGGAGGTTTTTTATGGACAAAAACAAAATAGGCATTTTCGGCAAAAAACGGCTTGAAATTACTGATATTGCCCTGCTTGCTATGCTGACAGCGGCGTATATTGTTATAAGCCGCTTTCTTTCAATCAATACACCCTATATAAAAATAGGCTTTTCGTTTCTGCCCGTCGCAATTGCGGCAAGATATCGCGGCGTTGTCGGCGGTGCGGCGGTATCGGCTCTCGGCGACCTGATAGGTGCATTGCTGTTCCCCTACGGCCCGTTTTTTGTGGGGTACACCCTTACCGCGGCACTGCTTGGTGCCGTTTACGGTGCGGCACTTTGCCGCGAATACCGTTTTCGCAACGCCGTCTTCGCGGTAGTACCCACACAAATAATTTGCACCCTGCTGTTAAACTCGCTGTGGACAAGTGTTTTGTACGCAAAGGCTTTCGGCACATACGTCGTCTTGCGAATACCGCAAAGCCTTATTATGACACCCATACAAATACTTGTAATACACATTGTACTTACAGCACTGCAAAGGTTTGATATTATGAATAAAATATCGGGCAACAGATAACTGTTGATACTTCACAAAAAAAGCGCGCGTTTTTTGGTTAAAATGCGTGTTTTTTTATTTTTTTTAATGTGATATAATTACTTTACTGTCACACTAAGTTGAAAAGAGGAAAATATATGAAAAGGTTTAAAAAACTTACGGCAGCCTTAACCGCGGCGATGCTTTGCTTGGGCATATTCGGTACTTTACCGCAAGGCTTTGCAAATGCCGCACAGCTTATTTCGATAACAACGGCATTTTGCGATGATACGGTGGTCACGCCGACGGAGTTTTCCCCGGGCATCGACTACACCTTTACCGTAAGTTCAAAGAACGGAGGAAATATTTTGAAGGTTGCGGCAAACGGCGAGGTGCTTACAGCGAACAAGGACGGCAAGTATACAGTAAAAAATGCACCCGAAAACACTGTTGTTTATGTTGAAAACTCGCGTGATAAATACTCACCTAAAGACGGTATTTGGAACGGTAAATCGGTTTATATGCGTTCCTCGAACTACTACAACCCGTCGTGGAACAGCGAAATGTTCGGTGACGAGTATGTAACACGCGATGAAGCTGTTATGTTTTATAAAGGCAGAACAACCGCAAAGTTGCAATTCCCGATAGATAATATCGTTTGCGTAAATTCGTATAATCTTGACAGTAAATCGTTCAAGCAATACTATTTGGGCGAGGATTTCACCGTAAACGCAAACGGTGAAATGGCGCTTACCGCAAATACAAAAATACCTGTATATTCGGATGCGGCAAAGCTTAAAAACCTTACAAGCAGTTATGGTATAGATTGGGGCTTTATAGCCGGTATGAGTACGACACAACCGCGATACCTTGTAACCGTAACCTATACCCATACAAGACAGTGGAAAGGCACAAGCTTTACCACCGCGCCCAAAAGCCAAAGTGCCACTCTTAAATTCAAAGAAAAAGCCGAAAATGGCGAAACCGTAAATGTTTTGTTTATGGGTGACAGCATTACCACAGGCTGTAATGCAACAGGTCAGGATGTTGTGACATATGCTTATAACGGCGGTGAGATGATAAGCGTCGGTTCGACACCGTCACTTACAATTAATGGCTGGAAATCGTACCTTGGTCTTTCGGGCGACACCGCACCCGAATGGACACAAAAAGCGTGGCCGAATTTGGTTGTGGAAAATCTGCAATCGCAGTACCCCGATGCTAATTTCACCCTTACCAACCGCGGTATCGGCAGCAGTGCGTCTGAATGGTACTACAACAATATAAACGCAATTGTAAATAAAAAGCAGATTGAAAAGCCCGACCTTGTGTTTATCGCATTCGGTATGAACGAGGCAAATCGCAGTAAAGACAGTATGGTTTTAAATGTAACCAAGATGAAAAACTACATTCGCAGTTGGAACCCCGACTGCACCGTCGTTTTGGTTTCTCCGTTCCACCCGAACGCATATACCGAAAATGCCTATGCTGTGCAAACCTGCTATAATCTTGAGGCGCACGAGCAAGGCTATAAAGAGCTTTCCGCGACCGACAGCAATATTGCGTACGCACCCGTTCTGTCGGAATTTAAAAAACTGCTGACGGTTAAAGAGGGTGTCGATTACACGGGCAACAACTATAACCATGTAAACGATTTCGGCGTAAACCTGTACGCCAACACTATACTTGCCACTATTTCACCCACAATGCACACCGTTACATTTGTCGACAAAAGCGGCGTTGAAATAGGCAAGGTAAAGGTAGAAAGCGGCAAAAAGATACCCACCGCAACTGTAAAAAGCATTGAAAACAAGCTTGAGGATATTTTCGGCTACAAGCCTGCGGCAAACTGCTGGACGGGCGATGTAACACAGCCGATAACATCTAACAAAACCTTTACAGCGGTTTACACCCGTGTGGATATTGCGGCAAGTCTTACCGTAAACGACTATATTACAAACTACACTAAAGCCAAAAAATTCGATGAGCGCATAACACTTACCGCAAGTCAAGACGGCTTAAACGCTTGGTTAGACGGTAAATCGGCTGTATGCAGTACCGATAAGGAATATTCTTTCAATATGTCGGGTGATACAACGCTTACGGCGATGTATAATTCCACCGCAAAATTCAATCCAAACAAGTCTATACTTAATGTGGCGGTACATTACAACGAAAATGTTGCTTTAGGCTACAATGCGACGGTTACCGCACAAACACATATTCCGCTTGGTGCAAAGGTTGTCGAGCAGGGCTTTATCGTTGCCACATACAGCGGCTACAAAGCCTCAAACGGTGCTATAACCGATGCGACAAGCGGCGTGCAAGTCTTTAAAGCACGCAATAATGAGCGCGAGAATTATATGATGACAATCAACATCAACAACGGTCAAAAGCGTTACATTCGCTCGTATGTAAAATATTCATACGGTAATCAGTTATATACCGAATACAGTAAATACACTGCCGAGGTAAACTGCGCAAGCTGACAACAGATAAAAGAATGGGCTGTAAAAACAAAGGTTTTTTACAGCCCATATTATTTGCAAAAAACGCACCCGAAAACGGGTGCGCCCCCTTTAAGGGGAAGTTATGAGGAGGGTAGATGTCCCCAAC
>CAZIEH010000003.1:0-28870 GCA_964538695.1 uncultured Eubacterium sp.
CTATAATATCGAGCAGTTGCATTACGAAATCGGCAAAATACTAGGTTTTTCAGTACCGAAAAAGACAATTATGGTCGGCGCAGGTAACCTTGCAAGAGCCGTGGCGTTGCATATGGGCTTTGAGTCAAAGGGCTTTCAACTGATTGGCATTTTCGACAAAAAGGCATCGCTTATAGGTGAAACTGTTAAGGGTATGCCCATTCGCCATATAGATACCTTGGACGATTTTTGCCACGAAAATTTTCCCACAACAGCAATACTTTGTATACCCAAGGATCAGGTTAAAGAGGTTGCCGACCAGCTTATCGCGCTTGGAATACGCGCTTTTTGGAATTTCAGTCATTATGACCTTGCACTTGAATACGACGATATTGTGGTTGAAAATGTCCACCTTGGCGACAGCCTTATGACACTAAGCTATAAATTCGCCAATCTTTAAAGAAAACAGCCAAGCGGTTTTTACGCCGCTTGGCTGTTTAGTTTAACAAGCTTTATTTAACCTTAAAGGTTTTTGTTTTGCTGTATTTCGAGTTTGCCGTTACACCGTTTATTTTGTTGTAGGTGCGCACCTTATAGGTATAGGTCTTGCCTTTCTTTGCGGTTTTGTCGTAAAAAGTTTTGCTGCTTGTATAGCCTACATATTTATACTTTTTACCACTCTTGCGGTAGACCTTTATACCCTTTGCGTTGTACGCGTTTACGGTGATTTTTACACCCTTTCCCTTTTTATAGCTTGTCGATTTTATAGCTGTGGCTTTCGGTGTTTTCGGCTTTGCGGCGACCTTTACAACCTCGCTGTATTTCGAGTTTGCGGTTGCGCCGTTCTTTTTGTTATACGCGCGCAGCTTGTAGCTGTAAGTTTTACCTGCTTTTGCAGTGGTATCGTAAAAGGTTTTTCCGCTTGTGTAACCGATGTATTTGTACTTTTTGCCACTCTTGCGGTAAACCTTTACGCCCTTGGCACTGTAATCCTTAACTGTCAGCTTTATACCCTTTTCGGTGTAGCTTTTTGATTTTATAACGGGCTTTTTGGGCGTTTTCGGCGACTCAAGGTATTTTATTTCTTTATACTTTACAGCCGAAATATACGGTAAGCCTAACTCATCTTGCTTAAACTCGCCTTTAAGCCACTTTTCGGCGGCACTGTTTTTGTGGCAATAAACCGTAGCTTTAGGGGCGTTTAAACCCGCGGTTCTTGAATATTCGGCTCCGAGAACAGCGTAGAAATAGCCGAGCTTGATGGTGTTATTTTTAAAATACAGCTTTTCGAGATTAGGAATATCAAGAGCATCAACACCGACTTCATCAACCGTTTCCTGTATAGTAAGTGTCTTTAAGTACGGATTGCTGTTTATAAAGCCGTGGGCAATTTCTCTTGTTTCGGCAGGCAGAACAAAGCTTTCGTCTTTTTTGGCACTTGGGTACTTTTCGGCGATGGCGACATCCGACTTATATATCACCTTTTTGTCCTTGCTGTCGGTAATTGTCTGCTTAGAGTAAAGAACGCCGTCGACAGATGTATATAGTTCGTGACCCTTTTCAACCTCAATAGCCTCAAGCGATTTTGCCATAATCGGGTTGGTTTCGACATCCTCCCGTAAATTAAAGCCTTTTGGAATGGTAAGCTTTTTTACATAGTCCGAAATCCACAATTCGCAGGCATATGTCTCCTCGCCATCGACCACTGAGGGAATTACAATTTCGCTTTCTGCGCCATAGTAGCCGACTATTTCACCTGTCAGCTCATCATATTTATGGGTTTTTAAATTGTAATCCCTTTGATAAACCCAGCCGTCGCGAAAAGCAAAGCTACCTGTACCGTATTCATAGTTTTCTTTCCACACTTTTTTAAGCTCGGCTTCTGTTGGTGTACTGCTTGCCGCCACAACCGGTAATGACGAAAGAGCCATTATCGCTGTTAAAATAATTGCTGAAAGTCTTTTTTCATTGCTGATATTCCTCCTTGCAAACGAAAAACATAGGTGTATTTATCCTGCATTTTAATGGCGGTACCACCCCCTACATTTTTTAACATAGTCTTTCTATCTGTATAATACTACCTTGTTCATAACTTATCAACCTTTTACCAAAAAAAAAAAAAAACAGCCGGTATTTTGTGTATAAAGCGCATAAAATGCACAAAAATCCCCGAAAACCGCAAACCACGGTAGTCGAGGATTTTTTCAGTGTAAAGCTACAACACCAAAAGCGTTATCAATACTTTTTGCGTGCTGTGTAAGAGGTATGAAGTGCGTGGTGTGCCTTTTCGCAACCATAGCCCTCGTACCACTCGGAATAAAGCTTTTTAACAATGGGTGACTCGTGCGATTTTCTGAGAGGCATTTTCTCGTCTTGGTCATAAAGAGCCTTTGCACGAACAGCCTTAAGGTCAACGGTGTCACGAACAGACTGCGGCTGAATAGGCTGACCGCCGCCGTTTACGCAACCGCCGGGGCAACCCATAATTTCAACAAAGGTATAGTCGGCTTCGCCACTCTTAATTTTATCCATAACCTCTTTTGCGGCAGCCGCACCCGAGGCAACGGCAACCTTTATATCGTTACCTGCGATATTGACAGTTGCCTCTTTAATGCTTTGAGTACCGCGGCAAGCCTCGAAATTGATTTCGGTATTATCCTTGCCTGTAAGCCAATCGTTAGCAGTTCTGAGCGCCGCCTCCATAACACCGCCTGTTGCACCGAATATAACAGCGGCGCCTGTATCCTCGCCGAGGGGATTGTCAAATTCCTCGTCGGGAAGTGCGGTGAACTTGATACCTGCGCGGTCAATCATTTTTGCAAGCTCGCGCGTGGTAAGCGAAACATCGGTATCGGGAACGCCTGCGGCAGACTGATCGTCACGACCGATTTCAAATTTCTTTGCGGTACAGGGCATTACCGAAACCACAAAAATATCCTTGGGGTCAAGACCCATCTTATCTGCAAAATATGTCTTGATAACCGCGCCTGTCATCTGCTGGGGAGATTTACAGGTGGAAAGATTGTCAAGCATATCGGGATAATAGTATTCGCAGAACTTTACCCAACCCGGTGAACAGGAGGTAATCATAGGCAATGTGCCGCCGTTGTTAATTCTTTCAACAAGCTCGTTAGCCTCTTCAACAATAGTAAGGTCAGCACCGAAGTCGGTGTCAAAAACCTTGTCAAAGCCAAGGCGACGGAGTGCGGCAACCATTTTACCCTCGACATTTGTGCCGATAGGCATATCAAAGCACTCGCCGAGAGTTGCACGAATTGACGGTGCGGTATGAACAACAACATACTTGCTGTCATCGGCAAGAGCCGCCCAAACCTTGTCGGTATCGTCACGCTCGGTCAATGCGCCCGTGGGGCAAACAGCGGTACACTGACCGCAAGAAATACAGGGTGAATTGCTCAAATCCTCGTTAAAAGGAGAGCCGATATGTGTATCTATACCACGGTCATTTGCGCCGATAACGCCGACATACTGCTCGTTACATACTGCAACACAGCGACGGCAGAGAATACATTTATTGTTGTCGCGAACCAGATGCGGTGTGGAATAGTCAATTTCGTAATGCGGCTTAAAGCCATCGAAAGCAGATGACTCTACACCATAGTCACGGCAGAGCTTTTGCAACTCACAATTAGTAGACCTTGCGCAGGACAAGCAATTCTTGTCGTGGGTAGAGAGCATAAGCTCAAGCGTGGTTTTACGCGCTTTTTGTATTTTTTCGGAGTTTGTAAGAACCTCCATACCCTCGCTTACGGGGTAGACACAGGCGGTGACTATGCGAAAGCCTCTGCCCTCGTTTACCTCAACAACGCAGATACGGCAAGCACCGATCTCGTTTTTATCCTTCATAAAGCACAGGGTCGGGATTTCCATCCCCGCTGCCCTTGCAGCCTCTAAAATAGTAGAGCCCTTGGGGCAGGTAACGGCAATGCCGTTAATTTTAAGATTTATCATATCCATTACAGTTACGGCTCCCTTCTTAAACCTTGCTTATAGCCTTGAATTTACAGTTGCTCATACATACGCCGCACTTTACGCACTTATCGGCATCGATAGTGAACGACGGAAGCTTGTGACCCTCGGCAATATAATTTGTCTTTTCAATTGCACTTGCAGGGCAGTTTCTTGCGCACATACCGCAACCGATACATTTATCCATATCAATCTCGAAAGAAAGCAGGTCTTTACATACACCGGCAGGGCAACGCTTTTCTGTAACATGGGCAACATATTCTTCGCGGAAGAATTTAAGTGTGGCAAGAACGGGGTTAGGTGCAGTTTGACCCAAGCCGCAAAGTGAGTTCTGCTTAATATAGTTACAAAGCTCCTCAATCTTGTCAAGATCCTCTAAAGTGCCTTGACCCTTGGTGATTTTATCAAGCATTTCAAGCAAACGCTTTGTACCGACACGACAGGGTGTACACTTACCGCAAGACTCGTCAACGGTAAATTCAAGGAAGAATTTTGCCATATCGACCATACAGGTGTCCTCGTCCATAACGATAAGACCGCCGGAGCCCATCATACAGCCGATAGCTGTCAGGTTGTCGTAATCGATTTCGGTATCTATAAGGCTTGCGGGAATACAGCCACCAGAGGGGCCACCTGTTTGTGCCGCCTTGAACTTTTTGCCGTTCGGGATACCGCCACCGATTTCGTCGATAACCTCGCGCAGGGTTGTACCCATCGGGATTTCAACAAGACCCGTATGCTTTATTTTACCGCCGAGAGCGAATACCTTTGTACCCTTTGAACGCTCTGTACCCATTGAGGCGAACCACTCTGCACCGCGCAAAATAATCTGCGGAATGTTTGCAAAGGTTTCAACATTGTTTTCAACTGTCGGGCTGTTGTAAAGACCCTTAACGGCAGGATACGGAGGACGGGGTCTCGGCTCGCCGCGGTTACCCTCGATAGATGTCATAAGCGCGGTTTCCTCGCCGCAGACGAATGCGCCTGCACCGAGACGAATGTGCAAGTCGAAATCAAAGCCCGAGCCGAAAATATCTTTACCGAGAAGTCCGTACTCGCGTGCCTGGTCGATAGCTATTTGCAAACGCGAAACAGCAATAGGATACTCTGCACGAACATATACATAGCCCTGTGTTGCGCCGATAGCATAGCCTGCAATTGCCATAGCCTCGATTATAGAATGGGGGTCACCCTCTAAAACCGAGCGATCCATAAACGCACCGGGGTCACCCTCGTCGGCGTTACATACAACATATTTCTGCGGTGCCTTGTTAGGTGCGGTAAGCGCCCATTTTTTACCCGTGGGGAAGCCGCCGCCGCCGCGACCGCGCAGACCCGAATCGGTAACACATTTTATAACATCCTCGGGTGTCATTTCGGTAAGAACCTTACCGAGGGCGGCATAGCCGTCCATAGCAATATATTCATCAATGCTTTCGGGGTTTATAACGCCGCAGTTCCTTAAAACAACACGGTTCTGTGTTTTATAGAAAACAGTGTCGTTAAGCGAAACATTGCCCTCTACCTTTTCATCGCCTGTATCGTTATAAACAAGTCTTTCAACAGGGCGACCCTTTAAAAGATGCTCCGAAACAATTTCGGCAACATCCTCGGAAGTTACGCGGCTGTAAAAAGTACCGTCGGGGTGTACAATAACAACGGGACCGAGTGCGCAAAGACCGAAGCAACCCGTTTGAACAACCTTAACCTCTTCGGCAAGACCGTTCTTTTCAATTTCTTCGGCAAAGGTTTTTTGAATTGATTGGCTGCCGGACGAGGTACAACCCGTACCGCCGCAAATCAGCACATGTGCTCGAATCATAAACTATACCTCCAAATTATGCCTTATTGGCGGCGATTGTGTATTCGGTTACAACCTTACCGCCCTTAAGATGCTCTTCAACAACGCGGTTGACCTTATCAACCGTCATTTTTACATATGTTACCTTTTCCTTGCCTGCCTCGTAAACCTCAACAACGGGCTCATACTCGCAAATGCCTATACAGCCTGTCTGGGTAACAATAACGCTTGCCGCAAGTCCGTTTTCGTTTACCTGTTCTACAAAAGCGTTGAGAACGGGGCGCGCGCCTGCCGCAATGCCGCAGGTTGCCATACCTACGACAACTCTTTTTTCCGAAGAATCCTCGCGCAGGGCGACTCTGTCCTTCATCTTGTCCTTAATCGCCTGCAATTCTGCCAATGTTTTCATAAAAACTATCCTTTCCTGACATTATATAGATTAGAATATTGCTCGCGTATATAATCCTTTACCCACTGCAATACCTCATAGCAATCAAGCGGTACCTCATCACCCAGCATTTCACGCATTTCGCGTGTGTCAAGGGTAACCGAATTCCCCGAAAAGGTGTGAACAAACAAGAAATCTGTTTTCGGGTGACCGTTGATTAGCGTTGAAAGCGTTTCCGCCATATCGCCAAGCGGTGTAAAGTCAATATGCCGTTTATTATATTTCGCCGTGACGGTAGTTCCGTGATTCTCGGGACTTTCGTCGGCGGTTTTCGATGTTATAAAGAAACTGCCGTCGGTCATTTCGGCTGAAAGCTTTAAAAAAGGTATCCCAAGACCGACATTTCGCGTTGTACGCGTTGTATAAAATGGATTTGTAACCTGCGCGACCGTTTCGGCACTCATACCGCAACCATTATCCGCAATGGTCAGAGTTAATGTATCCTCTGTTTCCGAAAGGCGTATTTCCGTTAGCGTTGCGCCCGCTTTTACCGAATTTTCGGTAATATCGAGAATATTAAGCGACAGCTCTTTCACAATATACCTCCGTTCAGCTTTTCAAGCAAGCGTTTTCGAACAAGGTCGCCGCTGTATGGCTCGTCGTCCAAATCTAAAAAAGCGGTTTTCTCGTTTACATCCCACAAATAATGCGCATCCGAACAGCTAACCGACGAATAACCTTTAAGCGCGTGCTTATCAGAAAGCTCGGCAAGCTTGTCGGGGTTGTGAAGCTCTATACACTTAAAACCGATTTCTTTCGGCACCGTGCCGAGAACCGCAATAATACCGTTTGCATCGCGGTCGATATGCGCGGGATAGCAAATGCCGTCGTACCTGCTTGCAAGTGACGGACACTCGTCTACCGTTATTGTTGTGGCGTTCGAAAGCAAATGCTCATCTATTCCGATAACATTATCCTGCTCGTCTGTTATCAACTGCTCGCCGTAAATATCGGTGCGGTTTTTAACCATAATTCGCCTTGTTTCGACATATCCGTCAAACAGCATTGCATTTTCAAGTGACGAAAACAAAAAGACAATATGTATATCCTCTGCTGTGGTAAGCTCCATACCTGCAATGGGGATTATACCGTTTCGTTTAGCCGCCGCGTAAAATGCAGGGCAGTTCTTTGCGGTGTTATGGTCGGTAAGCGCCATAATATTAAGCCCGTTAAGAACACCCATACCGACAAGGTTGTTCGGTGTATTGTCGTTATCGGCACATGGCGAAAGGCAGGAATGTATGTGTAAATCGTAAAAATACCTGTTCATAAAAGCGTACTAAGCATTACAGCGGTGTCGTATGCCGTTTTTTCGACGGACAATACATTTATGCCCTTTTCCTTTGCGGCGTTCAAAACCTCGTCATCGAGTGTTACGCCCTCGGCAAGAAGTATGCAGGCAACATCGGCAAGTGAAGCCACAGCAACGGTGTTGATGTTGGACATAATCGTTACCCAAGCATCACCGTCCTTTGCCCTGCCCATAACCCAGCTTAACAGGTCACCGATGTAAACGCCTGTTATCTCGCGCTCGCCGTCTGGCAACAAAAGCGCGGCTATGCCGTCGATTTCTTGAAGCTTGCTAACCGTCACTTTTCGACTCCCCCTTTAAGCGAAGATACTCTTTCAGCTCGTCACGCAACATCAATACACATTCCGATTTATCGGCGCGACAGCGCACAACATCCTCGGCAAAGGCGCGACAGTTAGGTGCGCCGCACGAACCGCAATCGATACCGGGAAGCTCATCCTTAAGCCGCTGAATATCGGCAAGCATACGCATTGACTCTGCCATATTGTCGCTCAAACGCGAAATAGGCTGATACAGCGGTAGCTTGTTGAAAAAATATCCGTCGGGGATATATTGCGACTCGTCTTTAGAAAGCGAATGCTGTGACACGGGCAAATACCTGCGCAGTGTTTGCAACCTTGCCTTTGCTATAAACGGGTTTTGAACCGCCGACACACCGCCGACGCAACCACCCGTACAGGCGTTCAGCTCAATAAACTCAAGACGCGGTATATTACCGTTTTCAATTTGGTCAAGCACACGAATAACATTATCTATACCGTCTGCAGCAAGGTAATCCTCATTAAAAATCGCCGTTGATTCGCCGCCCGTGGTCGCCCAACCGATACCAATCATACCCGAGTCGGACATTGTGACGAGGGCATCGGTCGGTTTCATTTCGTTAATCAGCTTAAAATAGGCATCCGAAATTGAAATAACCGCATCTACACGGCTTTTATAGTCGCCGAAGCCGTTTTTTACATAGCTTGCCTTGCCGGGACAGGGTGAAATAAAGCATACGCCTATATCCTGCTCTGAAAGCTCGGGGTGATTTTTCAGTGCGCGTTCTCTTGCAAGCTTTGCCGCGATTTCCATAGGCGGCAACATCTTAACGACATTGTCGTTTAAAAACGGAAAGCGCAGTGCTATAAGTCGCAAAATAACGGGACAAGCAGAGCTTATTACGGGCTTTTTTATCCCCTCGGTTTTAAGGTATACCCTTGTATACGCCGAAACCATTTCCGCCGCTGCCGAAACCTCGTAAACATCATCAAACCCGATTTTCAGCAAGCCGTTAAGTACAAAGTCAACATCCTCAAGATTATCAAACTGACCGTACAGCGTAGGTGCGGGCAACGCGATTTTATACTTAAAGGCGTCCATATCCGACAGCTTATTAAAAACCGCCTTTTTCGCCTTATTCGGGCAAATGCGTATACACTCGCCGCAGTCTATGCACCTTTCGGGGTTTATAACCGCGTGCGAATCGCGAATTCGTATTGCCTCTGTCGGGCAGTGGCGCAAGCAGGTTGTGCACCCGTTGCATTTTGAGGTGTCGAGAAAAACCGAATGTTCATATGTATTCATACAAAACACCTTTTCAGTCGTTTTTGTCGATATTCACCGTCATAGTTATGGTTGTGCCCTCGCCCACCACCGACTGTATATCCATACTGTCGGTATAGCGTTTCATATTGGGTAAGCCCATACCTGCACCGAACCCGAGAGAACGGATATTATCCGGTGCAGTGGAAAAACCCTCCTGCATAGCAAGCGAAATATCCTTTATACCCGGACCGTGGTCACACAGCTCTATTTTAATGACATCCTCCATAACGGTGATATCCGCCTCGCCGCCACCGGCGTGAATGACCATATTTATTTCGCCCTCGTACATAGCTATTGACACGCGTCGTATTGTTTCGGGGTCCAAGCCCAGCTGCCGTAAGCTTTTCTTGACCTGCACCGACGCACGCCCTGCCGAGGTGAAATCCTCACCGTCAACATTGAAGTGAAAACGCAAGCCCTCGCTCACTGTTTCACCTTGTTGCCGACAAGACCGTTGCAATAAAGTATACCGCAAGCATCGTACATACGCTTGTCGGTCGTCATAAGGACGATATTACTTTCTTTTGCAAGCTCTATCATTTCGGGTGTGGGCAGCTTTGAGCGTACAAAAACAATACAAACCATATCCATCATTTCGGCGGTGCGAATGACCTGCGAATTGACAAGACCCGTAAGCAATACTGCCTGGTCTTTAACATATGCCAAAACATCGCTCATCATATCACTGCCGCAAGCGGAATACACATGCTTTGAAAGCAGCTCGTCACAACAAACGACCTCTGCACCAAGCAGTTCTTTCATCGTGCATATTTTCATAACGACATTCCTTTTCGCAATTGAATTTGCGCGGTAAAATTATTCTGCCAAATATTTTTCCAAAATACCGTCAACATCATCAACGGTAAGACGACCGTAAACCTCTTCATTGACGGTCAAAACAGGGGCAAGACCGCATGCACCTATACAGCGGCACGCAGTAAGCGAAAATCTGCCGTCCTCGGTACATTCATCTGCACCGATACCGAGCTTTTCGCTGATTTTGTCGAAAATATCGCCCGAGCCCTTTACATAGCAAGCCGTACCGAGGCAAACCGAGATTTCGTATTTACCCTTGGGCGACAGTGAAAACTGTGCGTAAAAAGTGGCGACACCGTAAACCTTTTCAAGCGGAACATCCATACCCTCGGCTATCATAACCTGAACCTCTTTCGGCAGGTAACCGTAAATGTCCTGTGCCTGTTGCATAACCGCCATCAAGCGACTTTTGTCGTGCTTGTTTTCGGCGATTACAGCGTCCAATTTCTGCTTTTGCTCATCAGTACCCTTAAAGGGGATATTACTGAGTTTTTTCTGCATAAGCGTTGAACCTCCTCCGTTAAACGAAAAAAATTATAGCGAAACGACCCTACGGGAAAACACACTGTCCACATATATCATTTCTTATATATATTTATATCATACTCTTTGCTTTTTAGCAAGTGTTTCGGACAAATTTTGATAATAATTTTATTTAATTGCAACAAAAAACAGGGCATATTGCAAAAAACAACAGCCCTGTGTGAAATTATTTTCTAAAAGCCCTCTAAATCCAACAGACCGGCTTTTTTAAACCAACCTACAACCTCTTTATAATCATAGCTCGGCTCGCCCGTCAAGTAATGGTTTTTATATTCCTTACCGTCGACGGTGTACTCAATCAAAATCAGCGTCTTTTTGGTGCCGAAATTTATTTTGGCAATCGAAGCGCCGCTGTTTGCGCCGACAGTGGCACTACCGCTTGCAAGCAAATCGCCGTTAGATACATCGGTAATTTTGTATTCAACCGACTTTTCTTCGCGGTACTCGTTAGCGGCACACAAATTCAAAACGCCGAATTCGGGTGTCGGGTCGCGGAACATAAGTGCAAGAGGTGCCTGACAGCGTTTTATTACGAAATACGCAAGCTTGCGGCAATAGTAATAGTCGACAACCGCATCAGAAAACTGCGGCCAACCGTCCAAAAGGTTCCACCAAATTATGCCCGTGCGCAAGCCCTTTGAAGAACGGAAGCGCTCTATAAAGTACTTAAATGCCTCGGCTTGTGAAATCTGCGATGCAAGTGCAAAATCGTCCAAGCCGTCGGGTACGGTATCACCGAACAGGGTATCTACATGACCTGCCATAAGCGGAATACGGTAGGCGTATGTAATATCCTCATTAGGCATATCGGGCTTTACTGTCATACAAGCCGCGTGAACAAGCCACGCATCGTTGTCTTTCCAATGCCACAGATTTTCGGGCGCTATAAATTTCTTTATCGACTCGGGCGAATTACAGCCGTGGTAACCTGTTTCGCTTGCAAAACGCGCCTTGGCATCTCTGTAATATGCCTGCTTATAATACTTACGAGGACCCCATAGATGGTCTTCGGGCAGGTTGAATTTGTTGCCCGTGTCGTATGCTTTTTGTGAAATATAGGGTGATGACGGCAAATATTCACGATACATATCATGCTGTTTTATAACATTCGGCAAAATCTCGCGCGAAATACGATTTTCATTTGGGTCGTGCAGGTTGCAGAAAATTGCATCTATTTCATTGTCGCCTGCCCAAAGGAACAGCGACGGGTGCTGACGGTACTTTTTAACAACCGCCTCCGCCTCTTTTTCAACCTCGGCAAAAAATGCCTCGTTTTGCGGATAGCACGCACAGGCGAATGCAAAGTCCTGCCAAATAGCAATGCCGTGTTCGTCGCAGAATTCGAAAAGGTTTTCGCTTTCGTATACATTACCGCCCCAACAGCGAATTATGTTACTGCCGCTGTCAAGCAACAGCTCCAACGCTTTCGGCAATCTTTCCTCATCTCTCGAATGGAAAGCGTCCATCGGTACCCAGTTTGTACCCATAGCGAAAAAGCGTTCGCCGTTTACGATAAAGCAAAAATCGCCGTTGCCGTTTGCATCGATATAATCGCTTTTCACAAGCTTAACACTGCGAATACCCTGACGGAAAGTGCGGGTATCCAAAACCTCGTCCTCGTGCAGCAGTGTAACCGTTACTGTGTATAGGTTTTGCTCGCCCATATTGCGCGGCCACCACAATTTCGCACCGTGTGCATATACGGGCAAAAGTCCCTCGGTATGCCACAGGGTTCTTTCATACTCGAACGAATGGTCACCGCAAACCGCGTGAACCTTTAATTTGTATTCGCGAATTAGGTCACCCTCTACATTTATTTTGAAATACAAAATTTGGTCACGAGGGTTGTTTTTATCGCGTTGATGCATATATACTTCTTCAATACATTCTTTTTTATCGCGACACAGGTAAACCGAACGCCAAATACCGCCCGAAATTGCACGGGGCATAATATCCCAACCGTACATATGCGGTGCTTTGCGTGTTACAAGTGAGGACTGACAAAAGCTTGTAGCGACTACACCCTGTCCAAAGCTTTTACCCCTTTCGGCAATGTTGGTGGGGATTATATGAACAAGCAGTTCGTTTTTGCCCTTTTTAAGCGCAGAATAGCCGTCACTGCCCAACGGAATTTTGTGCGAAATAAGCATATTGTCGCTTTCACCGATAAATTCGCCGTTCAAATAATACTCTGCGTAAGTGTCGACACCCTCGAAATTCAAATAAAAGCCGTCGGTATCGTCGCCGTCAAAATAAAACTCGCGAACATACCACAGGTGACGGTTTTCAAGCTTTTGCAATTCAAGTGTATTAACATCGTAAAACGGGTCTTCTATAAGACCGCATTTTTGCATATCAAGCTCAAAATTACCGGGCACACTGCCATCTATACACTGAATTTCTTTATTTTTCAGCGCGGCACCCGTTGTAAGCATAGCAAGCTGATTTTTACAATCGTTATGCCTTGCAATATACAACTGCCAAGTGCCGTCGAGCGATGTTTTATAATTATACCGTTCCATAAAAATTTCCTTTCGGTGTGATATTTTGCTTTAAAAAATAAAGCTCCCTGTAAATAATAACATACAAAGCTATAATTTACAAGGAGTAATATTACATAATCTTTATTCTATCTTTTTGTGTAAAATACATCTAGCACAAGCTCTAACAGCTTTTGCTCGTCAGGTATAAACTCGGCGTATTGCTCGCCCTGTGTAACCTTGCCCTCGACACTCTTAAACTCAAGCTTAACATTTCTGCCGTTACCTATAACAACCGATGTCAAATATGAAATTTTTGAAATATTAAGGTTATTTATATCGTATCCCGACACCATATTGTAAAGCGAAACGGGAAAGGTTATGTTTTTCTTTGTTTTATTCACAGCCGCTTTAGCCCACGCAAGCAGGTACTCTTTTTGGCGTTGCATACGCTGTGTATTTGAATCAAGGCGGGTTATATCCCTCATTCTGACATACCCCTCTGCCTTAACAGCGGTATCAAGTAAGGTTTTTTGCCCCTTTACAAACGAATAACCGGAATATGTAAAGCTTTCGTTCGGCGTTACGAAAACACCGCCGACCGCACTGTTTAGTATGCCTATGGCATCAAGGTCGATAGCCATATATGTTTCTATCGGAATACCGTAAAACAGCGACGACACACTGCGCATCATATTTGTACAGCTTTCTTTACTTCCGTCGCCGTTTGCAAACGCAAGGCAAAGCTGTTGCTTTTGAGAGCCTGCAAATGCGCCGCTTTCGGAATAGACATTGACATTTACCATTGTGTCGCGGCTTATGGCAATCATACACACCCTGCCTGTTTTCGTGTCGATGGTAAGCAGAACATTTGCGTCAGATTGACCGTTGCCGCCGTAGCCGCCTGAATCGCCCAAGCCGTTACGGTCGATACCCATACAAAGTATAGATGTAACATTCTCGTTCAAGCGATAGGTTTCGCCTGCGTATGTTACGGTTTTGCCGTCATTCTCGGCGGCAATTTCAGCAATATCGGGAAGTACGGGTGATGCGTCCGCTGTGCGCAGCATTTGACCCTTACCAACCGCAACCATAGCTATCGCCGCAATTGCAAAGCTTAAAATTACCGACGGCACGGCAAGACCCAAAAACACAATAGCATTGTGGCGTGCCTTTTTTCGTTGCTTCTTTTTTTCGGATTTTTCGCGTTTCTTTTTGTTTTTTTCGGCGTTTACGGTTTCTTCGTCAAAGCCGATATACTCTAACGACTCGTTATTATCATTCTGTGACGGTGTCATCTGTAAGCACCCCCTGCACCAAATACCTGTATGCGGTTTCGTTACCTATGCAGGTACTAAGCGTTACGATACGGCTGTCGGTATTAAGCGTAGCCTTGCGTGTGTTGACTTCAAGCGATTTCGGTGACTGAGCCTCTGACAAATATTCGGCAAAAACCTTTTCGTCGGAAAAGTCAAACGAATTTAAGATATGCCTGTCGTCGTACTTATATGCCGAAAAAATCTCATACTTTAAAATATGATTTTCGGTGTAAATATAAAAATAACGGTTTTTATTAAAAAAGTCTTTATCGCGGAATTTGTGTAGATTTTGAAACATCGACCCGTCCAACATATTGTGACCGTATATCACGGTATTGGGGTCATTAAAATCCTTTGAATTAAGCTTTTCGGTATAAATCGAACCGTTTATATCGTACTTTTTTTCGATATTATGGTTAAGATAAAAGCTGTCGTCCTCAGAATAGCTTTGAACAATCGGATAATCGATTTGGGTGTTAGGCACCTTTATCCAACCGTAAATGTCGTCATTTTCTTTTTTCAGCGTATCAAAATCAATCGGATTTTTAACCGTCGAAGCTACCGAGGAGGTAATTGTATGCACTTTTGAACTAAGCTTTTTCGCCGCCTTGCGGTTATTCTGCATTGAAGTGATGTTTACGGTAAGCAAAATTATCGCCACTGCGCAGACCGTCGCCGAAACCACAGCGGCAATTCGCCAAAATCGTTTTTTCACACATACACCCCCTGAAAAATCTTGTGTAAAGAAACAATGCCCCGTCGAAAAGCCGACAGGGCAATGTATAAGTCAGTAAAAATTATTTTGCCTTTTTAGCGGCAATTAAAGTTGTTGCGGCAGCAGCGGCAAACATAACAGCAAGCGCGGCAACAGTGTTGTTACCTGTCTGGGGAGCTTTGTCAGATTTGTTGGAAGCGCCCTGCTCGCCCTTGTCATCCTCATCTGCGATAACATCGAAAACCTGCTTAATCTTAACATCGCTGATAGGACGAATTACAAGGTCACGCGAGGTAAGCGAACCCGAAACGATAACATATTCACCCTCGATTTCCCAACCTGCGAAGGTATAATTGTCGTTATCTTCTTCTGCTGTCAGCTCGTAATTCTCGCCATTCTGAACATAGCTGAAGTTCTGCTTGAAGTCACTGCGGTTTGAAGAAATTGTAACCTCGAAAGTTTTGTTGCCCGAAGGACTCTTAGCCGCAAATGCTGGAACACAAGCGAACACTGTAAGAACTAATGCTGCAAAAAATGCTGAAATTTTCTTTAACATTATAAACACCCTTTCTTTCGCGACATATGCCGCAGGAGTATACAAAAGAGTATACTCAATTACAGTGGTATTATATCACACATAATTTATCTTGTAAAGAGATTTTTGAACTTTTTTTAAATTTTATTTCTTTTCGGCAAGTGATGTTCGTATAACAAGACATAAGACATTTCCTGCACAGCGCTGTGCCGCACCGCGCGATATAACACCGTTTTGCAAAAGCTTTAAATAATCGGCGTTTTTACAGCCGGGCATTACAAGATCACAGCCTGCATTCGGCATAAATTCCGCCGAGCTTTTCGCGCCCCAATCTGTCATAACACAGCTGTCAAAGCCCCACTCGTCACGAAGTATTGCGGTATTGAGGTCATAGCTGTCGGAGGTGTACACGCCGTTCACCTTGTTATATGAATTCATTATCGCGTACGGCTGTGAGTCTTCGACCGCAATTTTGAAGCCCTTTAAATATATTTCGCGCAATGCCCTCTCCGGTACGGCACTGTCGCTGTCAAAGCGGTGCGACTCGGCATTATTGGCGGCAAAGTGCTTTATTGTGGCATAGTGACCGTCAGGATTGCCGTTCTTATCAAGCTGAACGCCGCGAACGGTTGCCGCCGCCATAACGCCCGAAATAACGGGGTCTTCGGAATAATACTCGAAATTTCTGCCACACAAAGGACTGCGGTGAATGTTCATTCCCGGTGCCAACCAGCCCTGCAAATCGCAGGTGTCCATATCTTCCGATACGGCTCTGCCGAACTGTTCAACAACAGCTGTGTCCCAAGTATTCGCAAGTGTGGTTGCCGAGGGGAAAGCTGTCATTTTAAGCGATAATTCGGTATCTGTCGGAATATCACCCTCGTTATTTATAAATCCGCCAAGTCGTATACCGGCAGGACCGTCGGCGTTTACACAGGGGTCTATTTTATATCTGCCGTCCGACCAAATTTCGCCTGCGGCACCCTGAACCTTACGCGCCATAGTGCCGACATGCATTTCGGTAGGCAGTACAGAACCCGTTACACCGTTTAAAATGTTTGCAAGCTCGGTATCGCTGAGCTGTGCGACAAACTGTTCCATAGTTGCCTTGCCGTCGCGCACCTCGTCCAAAGTATACAGCTTGTCGTCTGCTTTAACAAGCTCTTTTGGCGTTTCGGGATATTCCACAACACGCGTTGCAATGCTGTTATTTGGCAGTACAAGCTTTTTACAGCTTTTCTTTTCGTCAGTCTCGCCGTCGTATGTGTACATTTTGTCGGGGTCTGCGGAAATAGGCGAAATCGGCTTTTTAAGAGAAAGTCTGTTGGAAAGCTTTTCGCAAACAATATCGGTATCCACCGTAACCGCGGCGACGATATGCGTATTCCGCGATGAGTTACCCAAACGAACGAAATACTCGCCCTCTTCAAGGACATACTCTGCCGTGTTCTCGTTATAAGCCGCAAAGTCTTTAAGGTCGAAAGAAAGCTCTACCCTCTCGGACTCGCCCTTTTTAATAACTGCTGTCTTTTTGAACGCCGCAAGTTGTTGATATGCTTTTTCAAGCTTGCCCCACGGCTCGCTTATATACGCCTGCACTACCTCGCGACCGTCAAAATTGCCCGTATTTTTGACCGTTGCGGTCAGGGTTACACGACTGCCCGAAAGTAAAGCATCGGCGTCGCAAATTTCAAAGTCGGTATATGAAAGACCGTACCCGAACGGGAAAAGCGGGGTTACATTAAAGCTGTCGAAATAACGGTAGCCGACATAAATACCCTCGTTATACGGTATATAAAGGCTGTCAAAGCCGTCGTGAATTGGGTAATCGTCAAGCTTTTTCAGCCAAGTATCGGTAAGCTTTGCCGAGGGATTAACCCTGCCGCTTAAAACATCACACACGGCATTGCCCATCTGCTCGCCACCCATTGCGGTATACAGCACGGCATTAAAGTCAAATTCCTCTATAAAGCTTAAATCCATAGTTCCGCAATAGTTGAGAAGCAGTACCGTCTTTTTAAAAGACGATGTGACACGCCTAAGCATCTCGCGCTCGTTATCGGTTAAATAGAAACCGCCCTTTTCGGCTGGAATATCCAACCACTCGCCCGAGCTTCTGCCAAGTGAAATTAAAGCGATATCGCAAATTTCGGCGGCATTTTCAACTATCGTGTTTTCGGGTACGGGCTCTTCAAAGCTGTTTGTCCACTTTCTGTTTACACGGTTCCAATATTTAAGCTCTTTTTCATACCTTTCGGCATTGTAAGAAATGTAAAAATCCGACACGGACTTTTCAAGCTCAAAGCCGTCGGCTGTCATAGCATCAAACGGCTGAACGGGCTCTCTGCCCATAACATCTCCCGAGCCTGCACCGCCTTTAAAGCAGAAATACATTGTTCTGCCGAAAGCCGCTGCTTTATCGTTTTTGTTAAGCGGCAGCGTTCCGTCGTTTTTCAGTAAAACCATTCCGTCTGCCGAAAGTCTTCTTACCAATGCCTTGTTCTTTTCGCTTATCATAACAATTCTCCCTATTACGCCGTTGTGTTTGCGGCAGAGCTTGCACCTGCAGAAAACAGTGTATCCTTATCCATAGCGGTATAATCCTTAAAATCGGGGAACTTGCATTTAACGGATTCACCTATACTGTCAACCTCAAGTGTCTGGGTGGATTTTACAGTTACATCACCCTCTTCAAAAGAAACGGTCGCCGAAACCGAAAGCTCGGTTTTTGTGTAGTTTCCGTTTTTGTCGACATAGCTTTTACCGCTGAACTTTTTGACCTTTATTTCCGCCGCGTCAATATCGCCCGAAAATTCGGGATACGACGAAAAAATCATATTGAAGAAATCCTTGCCGCCGTCCGACTCGGGGTTAAGCTCGAAGCTGTACACGGTATTGTCACCATCTTTTTTTGCGGTGACATTTTTCATAATTGCGGTAGAGTAATGCTCGGCAGGTGTTATTGCGGTGGAAGTGAAAATGCCCGAATAAAATTCACTGAAATTCATTCTGACAAACACCTTGTGCGCGTACTGGTCACTGCGGTTATAATAAATACCGTCGGTATAGTACATCGCACTTACCGTTTCCAAGCTTTCCTTTTCCTCTTCGTCATATTTCGTTACTGCCTCTTGGAAGAATACTTCGTCGTCTAAGTTATACTTTCTGTTATAATCAGTCGTATAGCTGTACTTCTTTTTATTAAGCGTTATATCTGCCGAAACCACCGATTTCATATCAAAGCTTTCCGCAGAAAGTGTCGTTGACATTGCTGTATTCAGCGCGGCGACGGTTTTAAGGTCGTCAACCTCGGAATAATCCTCTTCCTCGGGGTCGTACGGGTCAAGCTTTCCGTTTATATCGGCATATGTTGTTTCGGTACTCATTTTAACCGACATAATCTCGCCGTCTTTTTCAAGGTTGGCTGAAAAAGTAAGACTTTCTTTTGCTATAAAGCCGTTTTTATCGATAGTATATGTACCCTCTGCACCTGTAACGGAAATGCTTTCATAGGTTTCTGCGTCCTCTTCGGTGTCGTTTATTATTTTTTTGATAATACTGCTTTTTGGTGAAAAATCAATAACAAGCTCGTCGCCGTCACCCGAGGTGACCTTTTTGCCCGATGAAACCGATTTCATATCGTCATACTTAATTGCAGACAACGGGCAATAATTCGTGATTTTCGCCTCATCAGCCGATATTTTGGTTTTAAAAGCACCCTTATACCTTGTTGTATAATAGTAACCATCTTTATAGTATACCTCATAACCGCTTGTGGAATTAAGCGCAGTGGTGGAAACCTCCTCGCTCATCTCAAGCTTTTCTGGGTCATTTATATTTATACCAATATATTCGGTAGTTGTATTTATCTTTGTTGTGCTGTTGTCGTAGGTATACGATGCCTCGCTGACGGTTGTGATTTTTGCGGCGGTTACTTTTTTAATATTTTCAACGGCGGTAGTAACCTTGGCTTTAATTTCGGAATCCGAAATTTTGCCCGAACAGCCTGCAAAGGTGGCGGAAAAAACCGTTAAAGCCGCAAATATTGCGGTAAGTTTTCTTGTCATTTTAAAAATTCCTCCGAACACGGCAAAAGCACTGCGTATACGCGCAGTGCATCCGGTTAAATTATTTTCAGTTATCGTCGCTTGCAAACACAACATCCGCAATATGAACATTTACCTTTGAAACGGCATTACCAGTCATATTTTGCAGCTTTGATTTAACATTTTGCTGAACTTCCTCGGCAATTTTGCGTACATCGAAACCGTTTACAACGGTGATGTAAATATCAAGCACAGTGGTTTCGGCTGTCTTTGTGACCTTTATTGCGCGTGAGGCATTATCCTTTGCGAAAACCTCTTTGATATCGGTGGTTTTGGCGCAAAGACCTGCAACGCCCTCAACCTCTAAAACCGCGACACTTGCCATTTTTACGACAACATCGTTATTTATTTCCAAGCCGAATGATTTTTCTTTATTCATAGAAAGAATACCTCCTTGATTTTGGTTTACAGGTCTATTATAACATATTTTTTGAAATTAACAACTATTTTACGGTAACAATTTTGATTTTTTCAGCCGAAAGTCCCGTTTCACCCGTAACAATATCCAAAATTTGCACGGTTTCGCTTTTTTCAAGCTCGCCCGATTTTTTTACAATAACGCTTGCATTATCATCGCCCAATATAACAGCCGATTTTTTAAACTCCTTTGCCGCAAGCAAGGCTTCTATCGCGCTTTCGCTTTCAATTCGTGCGGTGATTTCCTTTACCTGCTGTTCTGCCGCCGCCTTTTGCTTTTCGGTGGACTTTTGCGAATTTAGCGTATCCTTAATAGCATCAAGCTGTTCCTCTCTTGCCTCAGCCCTGTCATTTTTGGTTTTGGTGAAAAAATCCTCGCTTTGCGACACTACCGAGGTGTTGGCAACATATTTTGCACTGCCAAGCTTTGAATCGGGTACACTTGAAGTCGCCGCGCCGCCCGTGCTTGAAAACTTAACATTCAGCCATACCGCCGCACAAAGGGCAATCATCATAGCACAGGTTATAAGCTTTTTCTTTACATTGTTTTTATTCTTTTTCATAATATACAAATCCTTTCAAACCTAATATTTCGGCAAAACCGTAACGCTTTTGGAGGATACATCAAGCAGGGTACAAACTGCGGATTTAACTGTTTCGGCAATCTGCGGAACGGTTGCACCGTCACATACCACCGCCACGCCCTTTACCGATGGGGCAAGCGCCGACAGCAAAAGGGGTTGTTCGCCGCTATCTGTTTTAATTATTATGTAGGTTTCTTCCGATTTATCACTTGTTTCGCTGTTGTATTTTTCATCGCTTGAATTATTACTCTTTGTATCGGTATTGCTGTTCTTTTCGGTAGCATAGATATACTCGGTCCCGCCCTCTAAAGTAATGGCGACACGCACCTGCTCATCTCCCGTTATATCCTTTACCAATGCGGCAACCTCTTGTTGCAGTTGCTCCCTGTACTGCTCGCTTTCAACTGTTGCGGTTTCACTGCTTTTTTCTGTTTTTTGGGGCAATGCATCGGACAAAAAAATAAGCAACATACCTATTAACCCCACCGCAACCGCCGCCTTTACGGCATTTTTTGACTTAAAAAGCTCTTTAAAATTCATATTACTCGCCTACCTTTGTTTTAAAAACAAGCTTTGCCGAAAGCTCCTGTTCAAGCCGTGTTTTTTGCCAGCTATCGCACTTGCTTTCGGTCGTAATAACGATTTCCTTAACATTTATCGTCTCTGCTTGCTGTTCGGTATTTATCTCGATTTTTGTATAATCTATACCCTCTTTTAAAAGTGTCTGTTTTATTTTTCTTTCGTACACTTTAAGGGTTTGCTGCGCGACATATCCCGAAGCCTGCGAGTCAGTGCCGTACGAGGAAAGCGAAAGGCTGTAATCGGGGATTTCAACATTTGAAATACAGCCCACGACTATCGCCGTTACGACAAGTGAAATCACAAGACCGAGGCTTTTAGAAAGCTTGGTTTTCGGAAATGTGCCACCGACAAAGCCTGCGCAAATCAAGGTTACCGAAACCGCGATTACCGTTTTGTCGAATCCCATTTACGCCACCTGCCTAACCGCAGTCAGCGACAAAATAAATGTAACCGCAACAGTTGCCGTGACGGCGACAAGTATGCCGACTGCAGAGGAAAAAATATCGAAAAGCTTTGCAGAGTTGTTTAGAGAAAGCAAGCCCGATACCGCCGACAGAATATACAGCACAATTCGCCATGCAAACAGCTTTAAAAGTATTGGTAACACCGTTGCCGCAACAACCGCAACGCCCCAAAAAAACACGGTGGAACGCAAAAGCGAAATGCTTGCCGTAACGGTGGTAAGTGCCTCGCCCAGCGCGCCGCCGACAACGGGCACACCGCCCGACAGCACAAACCTTGCGGTTTTAATTGCAAGGCTGTCGGCAGACTTTGAAACCGTGCTTTGCACACTTAAAAAGCCTGTAAATACTGTCATAACAAGCCCTACCGTAACCGTCACTATCGACTTTACGCGCTCTGCAAGGCGGTCTGCACCGGCTATTCCCGATGCGCTTGCCGCCGTACCGAGACAAAGATATGCCGAGCATAGCGGAGTTATTATCGCAGAAAAAAACTGTGTTACAATCTGGCACGCAACAATCATCACCGACTGATAAACAGCACTTGTTACGGGCGCACCCGAGTACGCAAGCACTGCGCCGAAAATCGGCACAAAGGCGACCATAAAGCCCGACAGGGTTTTCACCGCCGTAACACAAGCCGACACCGTGTTCATAACAGGCAAAAGGACAACTGCGGCAATGCTTAAAAGACACATATATCTGTAACTTATCGCGACACCCGCGCCACCCGAAAACACACTGCCCGTCATAGCCGCAAGCAGTAAAAGCGCAACGCCCGACAAAAGCACGGTAAGCGGTGCTTTAATGCTGTTCAGCGACAGCGAATAAAACGCCGAAAGCACACCGTTAATATCGCACTGCAAAACCGAATTATAGTCGCCGACATCTATACCGAGCGAGGACAGAATTTCATCAATCTCCTGCGGCAAAGTCTCGGCAAGCTCGGATATGCCTATATCCTCGTACACCTCATCATAAGTCATGTCATCCTCGGCGGCAAAAGCCGTGCCGCACAAAAGCAATGCCGCCAACAAAAGTGTTATACATCTTTTCAAATAATCACATCCCGAAGCTAATCAATCAAGCCGCTGACAGTGTTTATAAGCGATATTACAAGCGGCAGGTTGAGTGCCGCAATGGTAAGTCTGCCGAACAGCTCTACCTTATTACCAAGCGCATTTTGCCCGAAATCGCAACAGGTGTCGGCGGCAAACTGCGTAATATAGCAAATTCCAAGTGATTTCAACAAAACGGTTATGTATTCGCTTTTTATATTCATAGGCTCTACCGCATTTTTAAGCTGTGTAACAACAGGTGCGGCGCAACGCAAACAAAGCATAATAACCACAACGCCGCTTGCCACGGAAAGCGGTAGTGCAAGCTCGGGCTTTGCCTCTTTGACGACTGTTACGGCAAGGGCGGCGGCAAGTGCAAAAAGAACAACACCGTATACCGTCATATCACAGCCCGAATGTTGATTTTATGGTGTCGAAAAGCGTGCCGATTTTGCCGACTATCATAAGAAGCACCACAATAAGTCCCGCAAGGGTGGTAAGCATTGCCTGCTCCTCTCTGCCAGAGCGCTGTAACAGCTGGTTCAGCACGGCAACTATTATGCCTATTGCCGCCACCTTGAATATAAAATCAACATCCATATTTTCACCCCTTATATCAACACAACCGCAACGCCTATTCCCACACAAAGCCCAAGCACCCCAAAAAGGCGCGACTGCTCGTCTGCTTTTTTCTTTTTTTCATCATACTCCGCCTCGGCACGCAATAAAAATCCGTCACAATATTCAAGCTGTCCTGCTGTATCGGTTCTGCCAAGCCCTATAAAAAATTCGCACAAAATCCCATCACGCGTATCAAGTACGGCAAATCTCGGCTTTTTTAAAAGCTTTGCGCATATTTCACTGCAAGCCAATGCGGAATAGCGTATTTCATTACGCGTTTCGGTTATAAATTCACAAATCGCGTACGCATTTTGTGCCTGCCGCCGCATAAGGCTCGCCTTTGCTATGCCCACCGCGGTGCAAGCCACCGTAACCGCCGCCGTGCCGATTAGCTTTATCATACAATTCATCTACCTTGTAAATTATCTGTCTGTAATTTCTGTCCGTCATAACTGCGTAAGAAAATGCGCCGCTTTCAAGAAAATGCATTTCTTCGTTTCGCCGCAAAAGCTCGTCAACACTGCCTGCGTGTACAGTTGTGACAACTCTGACACCGCCGTTAAGACACTCTCTTACCGCCGCAAGCTCGCCCGCATTGGCAAGCTCGTCGAAAACAATCAAATCAGGCGAAAGTGTGCGCAAAGCCACCTCTATACCGTCTGCCTTTTCGCCGCCGACGGTAACATCGGTATTTTCGCCGACATCGAGCGAGCAAACACCGTTACTCATTCCGGAAATTTCACCGCGGCAATCGACGATTACCACCGTTTCGCCCATATTCGAACAGCTTCTTGCGTAATCGCGTAAAATAGTGGTTTTGCCGCTGTGTGGCGCACCGAAAATTATTACACCGCCTGCCACATTGCCGACCATTTTGTCGGCACAGCCCTTGTGCTGGTGTGCAATTCGTATATTAAGCCCCGTAACGCGCCTGTACCACCTACTGCCGTCACCGCGTGTGATAACCTCGCCCGAAAGACCTACCCTGTTACCGAAAGGTAACGCTATAAAACCTTCTGAAATTTCATTTTCGTGCGTATAAACGGAACCGTTACAGCAACGCAAATAACATTCTTCAACCTCTTTAAAAGAAACGATAACGGTGCGTGAATTTACCGTATATCCCAAGCCGTGCGTTTCGATATAGCGAACGCCGCTTGCCATTCTTACCGCCGCAGGCTTGCCGCTTCTGAGTCGAACTTCGGTAATGCACTCACGCAACGAATTTTCAAGTCCTAAAAGTGCCGTTGCGATGCGCTCGGGCAATATTTCTTTCAGATATTCCACACATATCAGTCCTTGTCCTTTAATTAATAAATTTATATGGTGACAAGCCCAAGTTTATTACATATAAAAATGTCATAAAACAAAAAAACAACCGTTGCCCGAAAGCAACGGTTGAAAATTTATAATTTTTATTTGAAAAGTATTGCAATTACATCGGCGGCAAGTGCGAACACAAAGAAACCAAGAGCGAAATATTTGGTTATACGCTCAAGCGTTGCGTCAACAGTGCGTGCCTTGTTTTTGCTTAAAAATGTGTCGGCACCGCCTGAAATAGCACCGTTGATACCCTGTCTTCTACCCTGCTGAAGCAGAACGACGAAGATTATTACCAACGAAACAACAAGCATAACCGAACCTACAAGATATTGCCAAAACAGTTGCATTGTTTATACCTCCGTTAAAACTTATACGGCAATTATACCACAGCCGTTACAAAAACGCAATAGGTTTTTATTTATCAGACGGGATGAACCTTATTTTCGGCATCGGCGTGTGCGGAATCTACACCGTATTTTGCCTGATTGCGCTTTTCGAAAAAGTTTACCGCAACCTGACCGAACTGTGCGTAAGAGAGGACATCCTCCTCCTGCTCGCTCCAACGGCGACACTCTTCACGAAGCTTGTCTAACTCGGGCGGCAGCAAGTCTGCGGGACGACAGTCGATGGGCTGCTCGTCACCGATGATTTTTTTGCGGAACTCGGGGTCAATGGCGGTCGGGGTTGTGCCGTACTCGCCCTTAACAATACCCTTGAACTCGTTAGTTACCATTTTGTAACGCTCGCCCGTAATAACATTGAAAACTGCCTGCGTACCGACAATCTGCGATGTAGGTGTAACAAGCGGAGGGTTACCGCAATCGGCACGAACACGCGGAACCTCTTGCAGAACCTCGTTAAGCTGATCCTCTTTACCTGCCTGTTTAAGCTGTGAAAGCAGGTTGGAAAGCATACCGCCGGGAACCTGATAGATAAGCGCCTTTGCATCTGCACGAAGCATTTTCGGGTTTAGGAGACCCTCTGCGATATATTTCTCGCGCAGGGTGTCGACATATTTTGCAATATTGTCAAGAGCCTCAAGGTCAAGACCCGTATCATACTCTGTACCCTGAAGTGCGGCAACCATTGACTCGGTCGCGGGATGCGATGTACCGAGAGCCAGGGGTGACATTGCGGTATCGACCACATCTGCGCCCGCCTCGATAGCTTTAAGCAGAACCATTGAACCGAGACCCGAGGTATAGTGTGAATGAACCTGAATGGGCAAGCTGACGGTTTCTTTTAAAGCTTTAACAAGCTCGTATGCGGCATAGGGGGTAAGCAAAGCCGCCATATCCTTAATACAGATTGAGTCAGCACCTGCATTTTCAAGCTGTTTTGCATAATTTTTATAATAATCAAGCGTGAAAACCTCGCCAGTGGTGTACGAAATTGCCGCCTGTACATGTGCATTTTCTTTTTTTGCGGCATTTATGGCGGTGGTAAGGTTTTTAACATCATTAAGAGCATCGAATATTCTTAAAATATCGATACCGTTCGCAACCGAACGCTGAACAAGATACTCAACAACATCATCGGCATAGTGGCGATAGCCAAGCATATTCTGACCGCGGAAAAGCATTTGCAGCTTTGTGTTGGGACAGTTTTTGCGGATAGTGCGCAGTCTGTCCCACGGGTCCTCGCCGAGGAAACGCAAGCAAGAGTCGTATGTTGCGCCGCCCCAACATTCAAGTGAATGAAAGCCGATTTTATCAAGCTCGCCGAGAATGGGGAGCATTTCTTCCGTACTCATACGAGTGGCGATGAGCGACTGATGCGCGTCGCGCAGTACGGTTTCGGTAATTCCGATTTTTGCCATTTACGGCACCTCTTTCCAAAAGTGTTAATCAGTGTAACAAGGCTTAGGCAATTGTTACAAGTGTTTTACCTGTATCTACGGTTTCGCCCTTTGCAACGCAAACAGCGGTAACTGTGCCGTCGTTGGGTGCCATAATTTCGTTTTCCATCTTCATAGCCTCAAGGATTACAAGGACATCGCCCTTTTTAACCTGTTGACCTGCCGCAACCTTAACATCGACAATGTTGCCGTTCATAGGTGCGTTGATTTTTTCACCCTCGCCTGCCGCCGCAGAAGCCGCAGGTGCAGTAGCAGGAGCCGCAACAGGTGCAACTGTAACGGGAGCAGAGGCTACGCCCTGTTCTTCAACCGTTACATCGTACGATTTGCCGTTTACTGTTATTTTAAGCTGTTTCATAATTCATATCCTCCAAGAATATTAAAGTTGAATATCGGAATGTTTTTTGTCAAGAGTCGAAACGCGTTTCGATGCAAGCATTTCAAGCGCAAGACTTAACTTTGATGCTGTTTCGTAAGGATTGATAACATCCTCGACAATGCCCTTTTCGGCGGCGGCAAATGCACTTGCCTCGCCCGAGCGATACTCCTCGGCAACCTCTTCGCGGGTTTTGCCCTCGGCAAGCTTGTCGCCGTAAAGGAACTCGACCGCGGTTTCGGGTGCCAAAGCAGAAATATATGCATTGTTCCAAGCAAACACACTGTCTATACCAGCGGCACGACTTGCAAGTGCGATGTAAGCATCGCCGACTGCCGCACCTGTGATAACTGTGATTTTGGCTGTTGTTGCCTCGGCATAAGCGTGGGCAAGCTGTGCCGCATACTTTACACCGCCCGAAAGCTCGTCTTCTGCACTGCCGAGTATTCCGACACTGTCAACAAGTGTAATAACGGGGATTGAAAAAGCATCGCAAAAACGAACAAAGCGTGCTGTTTTCGATGCCGCGGCGGCATTAAGCTTGCCACCGTCGCAGTTTGTTGCGGCAACACCGACGGCAACGCCACCGATTCTTGCAAATCCGACAACGGCAAGCGGTGCATAGTCGCAATAAAGCTCGCAAAAGCTGTCACAGTCGGTAACAGCGGCGATAACCTCTTTGGCATCGGTGCCGTTTATTTCGGAAACAGAGGGAACATACTCTGCATTAAACGGCTCGCTTAAATTGTTTTGCGGTAATATGGTTACAAGCTCGGCGGCTTTTGCAAGCGCGCTTTCGGCATCTTCTGCAACTATTGCCGCAGTACCGTTTTTGGCGGCAAGCTCTGCCGAACCAACCTCGTCATTATTCAAAATACTGCCTGCGGTGACATACATTTTTGCGTCCTTTGTCATAATAACAATATCGGACATAGCCGCCATAACCGCCGCAGAGCCTATGCAGTCGCCCGTTACAACCGCAATTTGCGGCACAACACCCGAAAGTGCCGATGCGGCGGCAATACAATCGCCGTACGCCTCAAGAGCCTCAACACCCTCGTCGATATGTGCGCCTGTGCTGTTGTAAACGCCGACTATCGGTGCGCCCACTTTCTTAGCAAGGTCAAAAACCTTTGTAAGCTTTTTGGCAAGCACCCTGCCCATTGCGCCGTCTGCGCCCTGCTGTTGGGCAAATGCAAATGTCAAAACGCCGCCGACAGTGCCATACGCCGTTTCAAGCGCACATTCGCTGTCGCCGTTTTTTGTAAATCTATCAAGCTGAGTAAAACTGCCGTCATCAAAAAACGCACTCAGCTGTTTTGAAGCCTCTGTTTCGGCTTTGGAAGAAAACTCCTCCAACCGCTTTTTTCCGTCTTCAAAATTCATTGCTTGTTCCTCCGTTTCAATAAAATGCCGTTACCGACATTCCTAAAAGTGACCAACATACATTATACAACAATTATTTTCAAATGGCAATATCCAAATATTAATTTTTGCAATTTTCACAACTTGAAAACAAATTGGTAACATCTATTGAGCGATTTGTTATATTTTTAACAAACCCCAGCCTTTTTATAAGCTCATCCTTGACATTTCCGTCCCAAAAAACATCTGTTATGCCTGCATTTGCGGCAATAAAAAGTGCAGACCGCAGCATACCGTCTGCCATAGCAAAGTCTCCGTCGGGTGAAATGTGTAAAATCACCATTTCGCTTTCTGTTTGACGAAACAGACACAAGCCGATTACAGCTTCACCGTCTTTTGCCGCTATTGCAAAACAGCTTTCACCGAAAGCAAGCCCTGCCGTCGCAAACTGTGCCTCGGCATCATTTTGCGGTATTTTTTTAATTTCAACCATTACTCTGCCGCCTTTCGCGAAACCGAAATGTTGGTAAGGTGCTTCATTTCCTTTTCGTTAAGCTCGCGCCATTTGCCGACAGGAAGCATACCAAGGCGCAC
>CAZIEH010000004.1:0-24704 GCA_964538695.1 uncultured Eubacterium sp.
GCCATAGAGTTTTTCCTCCTAAAAAATTATGCATTGGCGTGACGGAGTTTGACCTTCCGTCAGCCAAACAGTTTGTCACACATAATATAATAACACTTTCTTTCAAGAATGTAAATGAGGTTTTTCGAAATATTTTTTTATTTTCACGAAAAAATTTGTATAATGTGGTCAAATTTTGCGATTTTTTATCGTTTTGCGGCAAAAATTTAACTTTCTGCACTGAAATGGATTGACAAAACGGCGGTTTGCATATATTATTAAGTATGTGAAATTTTATATATTCGCAAATAAACACCGCAAAACGCGGTAAATATGAAACGGAGAGTATTATTACAATGGACCCTGATCCTGTGACATCGATTATTTTGCAGCTGTTGCTGCTCTTTGTGCTGATTATCATCAACGCGTTTTTTGCTATGAGTGAGATTGCAATTATCTCGCTTAACGACAGCAAATTGCGAATTATGGCAGAGGAGGGCAATGTTAAAGCCAAACGCGTGCTGCAACTTGTTGAAAGTCCCTCGGCATTTCTGTCCACAATTCAAATAGGCGTTACGCTTGCAGGCTTTTTGACCTCGGCATCTGCCGCACAGTCCTTTTCGGAACCGTTAAGCGGTTGGATTTCTTCGCTTTTCGGGCTTTCCGATGTGCCAGCTTGGCTTTCGGGCGTTTCCACAATTATTGTTACGGTTATAATTTCGTACTTCTCGCTTGTTTTGGGCGAGCTTGCACCTAAGCGCATCGCTATGCAGTGTTCCGAAAAAATATCGTTTAAGGTTGTCGGCATACTGCTGTTCTTCAAAAGGGCGATGAAGCCGTTTGTCATTTTTCTTTCTTTTTCTACCAATTTAATCGTTCGTCTTTTGGGCTTTGACCCCAACGCCTCGGAGGAAGAGGTTACCGAGGAGGAAATTCGAATGATGGTCGACGCGGGCGAGGAAAAGGGCGTTATAGAGGAAAGTCAAAAGGAAATGATAAACAACATTTTCGAGTTTGACGATATCGTCGCCGCCGATGTTATGACACACCGTACAGAGCTGGAGTGTGTTGATATCAACGACTCTGTCGAGGATGTTATAAAAATCGCAATGGCAAAGGGATATTCGCGAATACCCGTTTATGAGGACGAGGTTGACGATATTCGCGGTATTATATATGTAAAAGACTTGCTTAAATATATCGGCAAATCCGTACCTGCAAGCTTTAAAATTTCGAAAATTATGCGCGAGCCGTATTTTGTACCAGAGTCAAAGCGTTGCGGTGACCTTTTCAACGAAATGACCGAAAAGCATATGCAAATGGTTATTGTGTCTGACGAGTACGGCTCTACCGCAGGTATCGTTACGATGGAGGACTTGCTTGAATCAATTGTCGGCAATATGCAGGACGAGTACGATAACGAGGAAGAGGATATTGAAAGAGTCAGCGAGGACATCTTCAACTTCGACGGTATGACAGATACCGAGGAGGTTGACGAGGTTTTGGGCATCACCCTGCCCGACGGTGAATACGACACCATAGGCGGCTTTATTATGTCAGAGCTTGGGCGTATTCCGCAAGAGGACGAAAAGCCTGTAATCGAGGCAGAGGGTTTCCGCTTTACCGTCGAAGAAATGCAGGAACGCCGTATAGAGCGTGTTCGTGCCGAACGCTTGCCCGAGGTTGAGAATGACGAGTCGGCTGACAGTGAATAATGTATAAACGGCGGCTGTGGAAAACCACAGCCGCCCGAACATAAAAAGAAAGAGGCAAAAGCAATGGAAACATTTTTGGTTGAAATTTCGGCAAGACATTTGCATGTCACAAAAGAGCATTTAGAGGTGCTTTTCGGTAAAGGTCACGAGCTTACACCGAAAAAAGACCTTTCACAGCCGGGTCAGTTTGCGTGTGAAGAGCGCGTTGATGTTATCGGCCCCAAGCGCGAGTTAAAGGGCGTTTCTATTCTCGGTCCCTGCCGCGGTGCAACACAGGTCGAGCTTTCACTGACCGATGCACGCTCAATCGGCGTTACCGCACCCGTTCGCGAGTCGGGCGATGTTGCAGGCTCGGGTGCGATAAAGCTTGTCGGCCCCTGTGGCGAGGTTGAGCTGACCGAGGGTGTAATCGCCGCAAAGCGCCATATACATATGACCCCCGACGATGCCGCCCGTTTCGGCGTAACTGATGGCGAGGTTGTTTCGGTAAAGCTTGCAACAGAGGGCAGAAGCCTTATTTTCGGCGACACCGTTGTCCGTGTTTCACCGAAATATGCGCTTGCAATGCATATCGATACCGACGAGGCAAACGCCGCCGCAGTACCCGGCAAATGTCAGGGCGAAATAATTAAATAATTTTTGCATAGTAAAAGCGACTGTGTGTTTGATATGCACGCAGTCGCTTTTTTGTTATATTTTAATGTTATTCGTCAAGCTTTAAGACCGCCATAAACGCCTCTTGCGGTACCTCTACACTGCCAAGACGGCGCATACGCTTTTTACCCTCTTTTTGCTTTTCAAGTAGCTTTTTCTTTCGGGTTATGTCACCGCCGTAGCATTTTGCAAGAACATCTTTGCGCATAGCTTTAACTGTTTCGCGCGCAATTACCTTGCCGCCGACCGCAACCTGAACGGGAATTTCGAACAGCTGGCGCGGTATGTTTTCTTTCAGCTTTTCCGCAATTCGCCTTGCGCGGGTGTAGGCGTTGTCTGCGTGTACTATAAAGGACAGCGCGTCAACGACATCACCTGCAAGCAGTACATCAAGCTTAACAAGCTTTGAGGCTTGATAGCCCGTAATTTCATAGTCATAGCTTGCATAGCCGCGCGTGCGCGATTTAAGCGCATCGAAAAAGTCGTACACAATCTCGCCGACGGGCAAAATGTAGTGTATGTCAACGCGGTCGCCCATATATTTCATATCCTTGTAGTCGCCGCGGCGTTCCTCGCAAAGTTGCATAATCGCGCCGACAAATTCCGACGGGCTGTAAATATGCACATCGGCAATCGGCTCCATCGCGCTTGCGATTGCCGCAGGGTCGGGGTAGTTTGTCGGGTTTGAAACATCAATAATACTGCCGTCTGTCATTTCAAATTTGTAAACAACGCTCGGTGCGGTGGTAATAAGGTCAAGGTTATATTCGCGTTCAAGGCGTTCCTCGATAATTTCCATATGCAACAGCCCCAAAAAGCCGCACCTAAAGCCGAACCCAAGCGCGCCCGAGGTTTCCGCCTCGAACATAAGCGATGCATCGTTCAGTTGCAACTTTTCAAGCGCCTCTTTAAGGTCAGGATATTTCGCGCCGTCGGCAGGGTAGATACCGCAGAACACAACGGGGTTGACCTTGCGGTAGCCTGCAAGCGGCTCGTCGGCAGGTCGGTCGCGGTGTGTAATGGTGTCACCGACGCGCGCGTCGCGAACCGATTTAATCGACGCGGCAAGATAACCTACCTCGCCTGCCTCAAGACAGTCACACGCCTCAAGCGAGGTTGCGCGCTTTCTGCCAAGCTCTACAATTTCCATTTCTGCGCCCGTCGCCATCATTTTCACCGCATCGCCTGTTTTCAGCTTGCCGCTGACAACGCGAAAGAAAACTATAACGCCGCGGTACGCATCGTAGTACGAGTCGAAAATAAGCGCTTTAAGCGGAGCCTCGCGGTCGCCCGTGGGCGCGGGAATATCGGTAATTATTTTTTCAAGCACCTGTTCAACATTCAGTCCGCTTTTTGCCGAAATTTTCGGCGCACCATCGGCAGGAATACCTATAACATCTTCAATTTCGTTAATAATTCTGTCGGGGTCGGCGGCAGGCAGGTCGATTTTGTTCACGACAGGCACGATTTCAAGGTTGTGGTCGACCGCAAGATAGGTGTTTGCAAGGGTCTGCGCCTCTATACCCTGCGACGCGTCAACGACAAGCACCGCACCCTCGCACGCGGCAAGACTGCGCGAAACCTCGTAATGAAAGTCGACATGTCCGGGGGTGTCGATAAGGTTCAGCTCGTATTCATTGCCGTCCTGCGCTTTGTAGTATAGCGTGACAGCGTGTGCCTTAATGGTAATGCCGCGCTCACGCTCTAAATCCATACTGTCAAGCAGCTGCTCCTCCATATCGCGCTGTGCGACGGATTGCGTAAGCTCCAACAGCCTGTCCGCAAGTGTAGATTTGCCGTGGTCTATATGTGCGATAATGCAAAAATTGCGAATTTTGTCAAGTTCGAAAGCCATTTGCCAAGCCCCTTTTAAAGTGATAATTAAAGTATACCACATCGTCGGCGGTCGTGCAATATTTTTGTTGACATTTTGCCCGTGCGGTGAAATAATATATTATATATGTATGTTTGGGGGCATTGCTTTGTTTGAACTTGTAAAATTAACCGACCGTTCGTATTATCTTAATTATCCCGCACAGGTCGGCGTGTATTTGCTTAACGACACTGATGTCGTCTTAATTGACAGCGGAAATGATGAAAAGGCAGGTAAGCTTATTTTAAAAAGGCTTAATGAAAAGGGCTGGCACCTGCGAGCGATATATAACACCCATTGTCACGCGGACCATGTCGGCGGTAACGCATATTTACAGCGCGAAACGGGGTGCGATATTTTCGTGCCCGATATTGACCGTGCCGCGGTGTGTCATACATTTTTAAATCAAATGCTGCTTTCGGGCAGTTATCCGGTAGCAGAGCTTGACCATAAGCTGTTTTTGGCGCAAGACTCGCGTGCCGAGTCGCTGTGTGAAAGCGTGTTGCCGACAGGGTTTGAAATTGTACCGCTTAAAGGGCATACAATGGGAATGGTGGGCTACAAAACGCCCGATGGCGTATTTTTCGCCGCCGACAGTCTGGTGTCTGCGGCAACCTTGGAAAAGTATTTTGTAACCTACCTTATATCACCTGCCGATTATTTGCAAACGCTTGAAAAGCTTGAAACCGTCGATGCCGAGCTTTATGTTCCGTCCCATGTGCCGCCGCTAAAGCAGGCTGAAATAGCCGACCTGGCGGCGAAAAACCGTGTCGCCGTTGAAAGGCTTGCGGACACGATTTTGGATTTTTGTGCCGAGCCGCGCACCATCGACGAAATTATCGACCGCATTTTCACCGTCGGCAATATGCGCTTTTCGGTTTCGCAGTATCATATGGTTGGTAGCACCGTTCGGTCGTTTATGGCTTATTTACAGCGTTCGGACAGACTTTTTGCCACCTGTCGCGGCAATTTTGTCGTGTGGCGGTCAAAATAAAAATATAAATTTTAAAACGGTAAAATTTACCTTTTATTTATGCACACTGCCAAAATTTTTGATTGTTTATTTGTTAAGAATAAACAGAAAAATCGTTAAAATGTTAAATTACATCACACGATTTTTGTTATCTGCGCACAAAAATCGTCCAAGCCCGTCAAAAAATTTTGTAAAGGAATATTGACTTAGTAAAAACGATATTGTATAATATGGTTGCAATATTTTGTAAGGAGGAATATAGCAATGTTAAAAAGAATTACAGCATTACTGCTTGTTGCAATGTTTACATTTACATTGGCTGCTTGCGGCGGCGACAAAGACGCCACCTCATCGACAGTCGGCAATGTTTCTGATGTAAGCGATGTTGCAAGTGCTGATGCCGCAAGTCAAGATGCTGCCAGTGCCGATACAAAATCGACCGACAGCAAACAGCAGGCTGCCGCTAACAACAGCAAGACTCAAGGCTCGCAGGCTGCCGCTAACAACAGCAAAACACAGGCTGCAAACGCAAGCCGCGTAACCCAGAACAGCAGCAAGAGACCCACCGTTTCTGCCGCAGGTCAGGGTAACCTGTCGGGCAAAACCAACATTACATCTGTTGCCGGTTGGATAAATGTAAAAAGCGGTAAGAGCCAGACCGAGGGTCTTAACTTAAAGGGCAAGACCATCAAAATGGCAATCACTGAAGAGGGTCAGTATCACACAGCCTCTTTTAAGCGTACAATTGCGGCTTTCGAAAAGCAATACAATTGTAAAATTAAAATTGATGAGTTGAAGTTCGAGGAATACAACCGTCAGGTTTCCGATGCTATAAAGGCAGGCAAACCGTACGATATCTGCTATATCCACGGTTATATGTTCCCGACCTGCGCTATCGACGAATTGTATGAGGATATGCTCCCCGTACTTCGCAAGAGCGACCTTGTCGATATGAATGATGTTGAATCAGGCGGTATCGATCTCAACAAATCTTCATACTTCAGCTATCATGGCAAGCTTTACGGTACCTGTAACTTCCAGTCTGTTTTCCCGTATGTAATTTATTACAGCAAAAAGCAGATGGCAGACGTCGGTTACAGCGGTTCTAAAGACCCCCGTACTCTTGAGGAAAAGGGCAAGTGGACATTAAGCGTTATAACCTCTATGGGTAAAAAGCTTACCGACAGCTCCAGCGGTATCTACTTCCTCGGCGGCTCTTTCAGCGGTCGTGGCACATACCTTGCTTACGGTGCGCCCTACCTCTCAGCAACCACCAACAACTCTAAAAAGACTGTTACTTACAAATCAAATGTAACTTCTAAAGAGTTTATTGCAGGTGCAAAACAGGTACAGCAGTGGTTCTGCGGTAATAATAAGATTGGCTCTGTTGATAACAACAGCGGCACTGCCGAAAACGGCAGAAACGCCCTTATCAAGGGTCAGATTTATCTTATGCCCGAGGAAAGCTCAAAGTACCTCGACTTTAACGGTCTTTGCGAAAAGTCCTCTAACTTCGGTTACAGCAAAAAGAACCTCGGCGTTGTTGCACAGCCTCTCGGTTCTACCAACACCAAGAAAAAGTACCCCACAGGTTGGCTGACCGCCGTTGCCGCATCGCGCGGTACCGATGCTCGAGTTGCCCTTGCTTGGGATGTATTCCGTTCGGGTTATGTTGATCCGGTTACAGATCCCGCCGCTATGAGTGCAGAGGATAAGGCATATTGCCTCAACCTGCTTAAAGGCGATATCTGTTGCGAGCTTGGCGATATGTCCGATAACAGCAACTACACAAGACACATTGTTTCTGACGCTGTTGTAAAGATTAGCAAAGGCTCTGATATTTCAAAGACCTTAAGTGCTATCAACGGTCAGGTTAACAACTGTATCAAGGTTGCAACCAGCAAATAATCATTGCTTTACGGCAAGATTATGACCTTTTAAAACTCAGTTTGTTTTACAGACCTGCACGGCTTGCCGTGTGGGTCTGTTTTTTGATGTTCGGCATTTTCGTGTAAAGGTGCTTTGCACAAGCGGTTGCCGTGTTTGTTGCAGCTTGGCTGTATGCGGTCGCGTGTCGATGCTCGGTCGATTGCTCACTTGCAATGTTGTGTGGCGCGCCTCAGTCGTTCACGGCGGCTTGCGGTCGTTATGTTTGCTTTTGCTGGTTTGCGCCAATGCTTACGGGGCTTAACCCAAGATAGGTGCGGTGGTTTACGGCCATTGCGCGGTGGTTTACGGTCTTTTATTGGCGGCTTGCAGTAAATTTTCTGTTAATTTGTGCGCTTGCCGCGTTACGCGATAGTCGACAAATTTCAGCTGTTAAACTATTGTGCAAAATAGCACAAAACAAGATGCGGTTTTTGTGACTATTTACAAATTTTTTGTAAAGGTCTTGAAAAAATCAAATATGAATATATAATTAATAATGCAGTATGCGGCAAGGGCGTATTGTCGGCTGTGGGGTTAAAACATAGTTTCCCTATATGGCGGCGGTACACCTATCCGAGTTTCAACAGTCTTCGCTCGGCTGTTGAATAGTATCGCCGACCCCCGTCGTCGGCTTTCGTCCTTACCGCGTATCGCTTGTTTATATTTGTAATTCTTTTTTATGGGAGGAATATTAATGTTTAAAAAATCGCTAAGCATTCTCCTTTCAATCGCGATGCTCGCCTCGACTTTCAGCGGGGCTTTTTCGGCTTTTGCGGTAGAGGGTGAGGGTGCGCAACCCCCTGCTGTCAGCACCTTAACGGTTACTGATGACAGCAACAATGCGGGTGCGAATGTTACCGCAACGGGTAACAGCAATGTGCAGTTTACGCACCGTGCATATAAAACGGATGAGAATCCGGAAACCTCACCTATTAAAGCTAATACAATAATAGGTGTCGATGAGGATAAGTTTATAAGCGCCGACGGTATAAATCCCACAGGTAAGACGGCGACATTTACAGCGAAATGTTACAATGGTTCCGATACTGTATTGGATCTTTCGGCTTTTGGTGCAGGCAATAATATAAGTGAAAGTAAATATCCGAATCTATACGATAATATAATCAATCAAACATCAGATTATGGTCGTGTTTACGGTTTGCAACAGAACAACGAGGGCAATTCCTACCGTAACGATGGTTCATATGTTGATTTTGTTTATGACCTTGGCGGTATTTATGACTTGTCCGGTCTTGTTATAGCAACGCCTAAAGGTCACGACGGCAATTGGCCGTTCCGTGAGTATGAGATATACACATACAATAATTCTACGCAATTTGCCGCAAATTACGGTATAACAAAGGCTAATATTGGTACTCCCCTTGTAGATTATGATGTTGGCACAGGCGCTACAAGCGGCTTGAGTAATATGGGCTTACAGGGTTATACTTTCACCGAAAATACCCTTTCGGCTCGTTTTGTCGTTCTCCGTGTTACATCATTTTACCAGCGTGGCAATTATGGTCCTGACCATGCTGCTCAACTCCGTTTGGATACATTTGCGGTATACGGCACAAAAACTGCCGAGGATATTGTCGCACCTTTGGCACTTGCAGGTAACGCGGCTAATGGTGGTAAGAAAGATGCCGTTTATCGTGGTTACGGCAGCCGTACCGATATTCAGTTTGGTTCTATGAAGGTATCCGACGCAACAGATGTTGCTGACTTTATGCAAAAAACTGTCGGTATTGAAAACTATGCGGCTATCACCTCCGCTACCGACACAAAGACAAATGTGTCGTTGACATCAACGGCAGGTGTTAGTGATATCGCAAATCTTTATGATGGTATTTTTACCAGTACTGCTTCAAGTACAGGTAATGTTAATGTCAAGAAAGATGAAAATAATAAATGGATTCCAAGCGGCACTTATTTTGATATAACTTACGACCTTGGTGCTGTATACAATCTTACAGGTATTGTTGCTTTGGATAATGGAAGATACAATCTCGGCAAGTATAAAGTCCTTGTTTCTGCCGATTCCGAAGATTATGTAAACAACGGCACGGCAAACTTTACCGAAATTATCGATTATGACTTGTATAATACCCGCGGTGCTACACTCGTGGATTTGGAAACATACAAAGGTCACGCATACAAAATAACAGGCAACAATATAAAGGCAAAATATGTTGTTTTGCGTGTATATGCAAACAATTGCTTGCTCTCAGGCGACCAGTGGCTACTCGGTATGTTGCGTTTCCACGAATTCTCTGTTTCGGGAACATTGGCAGATTACGACGATACCCTGTATGTTCGTGGTAATTCAAGTGGTAGCATCAAGGCTATTAACGGAACCGCATTTAAAGATTCTGCAACTGCAACAACTTATACAGATTTGGGTATAGCAAGTGGCAAGTCACCGATAAACACCCCTAATGAGAATATCGGTTTTTGGACATATAATCCCAACAAAGGTTATATAAGCAGCGGTAACACAGCCACTAATACCTCCGATCAAAATCAATATTTTATAGTTAATGGCACAACTTTACACGACGGGAATCTTACAGCTGGCTTTACTTGCTACGGCGGTAAAAACAGATGGGATGCTCAGAACTCAAAGAATGTTGACGGTTCGTACTACGATTTGGTATATGACCTTGGCAAACCGTATAAATTAAGCGATATTGTTATAGCGTCAAGTAGTCAAAATTGGCAGATAGGCGCATATTCAATCTATACCGCAATGAACCGCAGCGATAGATTTAACAATGAAAACCTTACAAAAATTGTTGATTACAGTATCGTAAACTCAACGAATTTGGCAAATCAAACCGAACAAAATAAAGGTAACTTCCAGCAAGCATTCACATTTAATAACGATGTTGTTGCAAGATATGTCATTTTAAGAGTAACCGAAAACAACCTTCTGTTCGGCAATAAGGGTGTTGATTTCAGAACACCACTTAGAATTGGTGAATTTGCAATTTTCGGTACAGAAACCACAGGCGAGGTTTATTCCAAGGCTCCTCACTCAGAAACATTTGTCGGTGTTGAAAAATATAATACACACGGCAACGGCGATTTGAAGAGTTATATGGAAACATACCTTGACTACTTTGATATTAAGCGCAACCTGTTGGCAGATAAACTTTCGGAGCAGACCTTTATTGATACCGAAAACGGTATTAATACACCTACCGTTACAACAATAAATCCGTCACAGTATTATCTCCCCACATCTTCAAACCTTTCCGAGAGCTACACCTATACTGACACCACAACCAACGAAACGGTTACGGCTGGAAAGACAGAGTTGCAGGTAAATTGGCTTGGTAAATACAACAATAAAGATGTGAATATGTGTTTCGCCAAAGGAAGTGGCGAAGATAGAACATACATTGACGACGAGTCGGCTAGGTATTATCAGCAGACCTATACTCTTGACGGTCAGGCTGACATTTCCGCTTTCGCAGTTGCATGGCATGTTACATCTGCACTTGTTACAAGTCACTTTAAAGTAAGTATTGCAAACAGCAAAGAGGATTTGTTTACCGACGAAGCCGTGTATACAAAAGAGTATACCGATAATACAAAGAATGTTATTCTTAACAATTTCGACGGCACATCTGTAAGGGGTAAATACTTCGCAATTCGCGTAATCTGCGGCGTGCAGAAAACCAATAATACCTATGATGCAAATGCTTGCTATATCCGTATTGCTCGTCTAGGCTTGCTTGGTGAATATGTAAATGTTGACGACGGTACAGGCTCGGGCAACACCGCAAGCCACAACCTTGACTCAGATCAGCTTTCGATTGAACCTGTTTCGGTTAATAATCCTGCACCTGCACAGGGCGCGGCAAAAGACTGGAACAGCAAGTATGCACAGGGTATGTACCACAGCACATACACCGCTTCTGAAAGCACAGAATATACAGACGGCACACCGTATGTATTTAAGGGCTGGTACAAGGGCGAACAACTTGTATCTAACAATGCATCTGTTACCGCCGCGGGCGCTTTGACTGCTAAATACGCTCTCCCCGAGTACAAGGTTACTTTCAAAGACAAAAAAGGTACCGTTATTAAAGAAACCAATGTTCAGTACGGTTTAAATGCTGATGCACCGACTGCCCCCGCAATTTACGGTTACAACTTTAACGGTTGGAGCGCATCTGTACAAGACATTAAAGCTGATACAACTGTCACCCCGACATACACGCGTAATAATAACCTCAAGGGCACGCTTACCGTAAACGAACAGAATATGGGCGAGTACGCTTTCGACAAGCGTATAGAGCTTACATCGAAAACCGAGGTTTTGTGGGAAATGAACGAAGAACACCTGGCAAAGGGCACAACCGCAACTTTCTACGCTTTGCCCTGTGATATGGATGTCACAACCTCAGTTACCGATGATGAACCCAATGCGGCGTCTGTCATTGGTCAAGTTAAGGAAACTAACGCTGACGGAACAAAGAATATTACTGCTTTCATTCGCAACAACAAAGCAAATATTACCGACAGCGGTGTAATCCTCGGTAATATAACCGGCACAAATATTCAGCCGGAAGCTCTTAAGTCGTGCATCGACAAAACAAATGCCGAAAACAAGGCAAATGGCGTTCAGGTTGTAAAAACAGGCATAACCGCAGCCGATTATATGGTTACATTTAACGGTGTCGGCTCTACTAATACACGTTTTGCAATGCCATATGTAGTTGTAAACGGCGAAGTCGTGCTTGGTACTTGGGTACAAATTAACTAAAAAAGGGAGTGTTACATTATGAAAAGAGAATATAACGCACCCGAAATGCAGCTTATTTCGACACAGTGCGACGATTTCTGCGCTACGACCGCAAGCGGTAACATCAGCGTAGATATTAAGGATAACAACGAAAACGGTAACAGCGGTTTCGGCGGCAATAACTTCGGTATTAAAGACGATCTCGACTAATCCCGTTTTGTTAAATCCCGTGACTTTATAAAGCACGAAAAAAGCTTAAAACCCCCAAACGGTCTAACCGCTTGGGGGTTTGTTTTGTTTCGTGACTGTATTTAATTATATTATTATTTTAAATCAATTCGACCTTGCCAAGTAAAAAATCAATTAAATTACAGTGCAATATGCCGCTTTCGTCATAATAATTGTGCGGTATATCATATTTTCATCTCGCACTCGTGTCAAAAACGAAACAAGTTCTATGTCAGCGCACCTATTGCAACAAATACATACACGGTTCGTCAAAATTTATTTTGCCCGAAATTCAGCCTTTGCCGCCGCATATTTTTCTTGACTGAACGCCAAATTGTGGTATACTTATAATGTATAGTTGTATTGTAATAAATGGCAATGCACGGCAAAAAATTATCGGCACCGATGTGTCGAAAAAATATAAAGGCGCGGCTTTCGCCGTTCGGCGGCGGTGCAAAACGCAATCGGCATTTTACAGTGCGCCTTGGAAAGATATGGTGAATTTAAAATGGGTTTGTTCCAAAAGCTTACAGGCAATTACAGTGCCAAGGAAATAAAACGAATTAAGCCTAAAATGCAGGCGGTGCTTGACCTTGAGGAAAAGTATGCCGCTTTGTCCGATGCCGAGCTGCGCGATATGACCGACAGGCTGAAAAGCCGTCTTGCAACGGGTGAAACCCTTGACGATGTTTTGCCCGATGCATTCGCTGTCTGCCGCGAGGCATCGTACAGAATTTTGGGTATGAAGCATTTTCCCGTTCAGATTTTGGGCGGTATCGTTCTGCATCAGGGCAGAATAAGCGAGATGAAAACAGGAGAGGGTAAAACCCTTGTCGCAACCCTGCCTGCGTATCTAAATGCGTTAAGTGGCAAGGGCGTTCACATTGTTACAGTCAATGACTATCTTGCACGCCGCGACTCTGAATGGATGGGAAAGGTTTACCGCTTTTTGGGCCTTTCGGTCGGACTTATCGTTGCAGGTATGCCGAACGCCGAAAAGAAACAGGCTTACGCCGCAGATATAACTTACTGCACCAATAACGAGCTTGGATTTGACTATCTGCGCGACAATATGGTTATTTATAAGGATAACAAGGTTCAGCGCGGTCACAATTTCGCAATCGTTGACGAGGTTGACTCAATTTTAATTGACGAGGCGCGCACACCGCTTATTATTTCGGGTCAGGGCGAAAAGTCAAACGACCTTTACCGCCGTGCCGACAGCTTTGCACGCACCCTTAAATGCGTTAAACTGCGCGAAACCAACGACAAGCAAACCGACGAGGAGCAACAAATCAACGGTGACTATGTTGTCGACGAAAAGGCGCGCACCGTTACCCTTACCGCAAGCGGCGTTAAGGCGGCTGAAAAATATTTCGGCATAGAAAACCTTAACGATGCAGAAAATATCGAGGTTTCACACCATATAAATCAGGCTATCCGCGCACACGGCATTATGACACGCGATGTCGACTATGTCGTCAAAGACGGCGAGGTACTTATCGTTGACGAGTTCACGGGTCGTATTATGTACGGCAGGCGTTATAACGAGGGTTTGCATCAGGCTATCGAGGCAAAAGAGGGCGTTTCAATTCAAAACGAGTCTAAAACCCTTGCCACCATTACTTTCCAAAACTTCTTCCGCCTGTATTCAAAGCTTTCGGGTATGACGGGTACAGCCCTTACCGAGGAGGCGGAATTCCGCGAGATTTACAAGCTTGATGTCGTCGAAATTCCCACCAACAAGCCACTTGCAAGGGTGGATTTAGAGGATGTTGTTTATAAAACCGAAAACGCCAAATTCGGCGCGGTTATCGACGAAATCGTCGAAAGACACGAAAAGGGTCAGCCGATACTTGTCGGCACCATTACCATAGATAAGTCGGAAAAGCTCAGCGGTATGCTTAAACGCCGCGGCATTGCACACAATGTGCTTAATGCAAAGCACCACGAGCGCGAGGCGGAAATTATCGCACAGGCAGGTAAATTCGGCGCGGTTACAATCGCAACGAATATGGCGGGTCGCGGTACGGATATTATGCTTGGCGGTAATGCCGAATATCTTGCGAAATCACAGCTTCGTCACGACGGCTTTTCAGACGAAATCATCGCCGAGGCAACAGGCTATGCCGAAACCGACGATGCCGATATTATAAATGCACGCGACGAGTATGCAAGACTTCTTGAAAAATTTAAGGCGGAGGTCGAGCCCGAGGCACAAAAGGTGCGCGAGGCAGGCGGTCTTTGCATAATCGGTACCGAACGCCACGAGTCACGCCGTATAGATAACCAGCTTCGCGGCCGTGCAGGTCGTCAGGGCGACGCAGGTGTAACACACTTCTACATCTCGCTTGAAGATGACCTTATGCGCCTTTTCGGCGGCGAGCGTTTGTACAGAATGATGGAAACCCTGCGCGTTGACGAAAATACTCCGCTTGAAATGAAAATGCTTACAAAATCGATTGAGTCGGCACAGCGTAAGAAAGAGTCGCAAAACTTTGCAATACGCAAAAATGTGCTTGAATTTGACGATGTTATGAATCAGCAGAGAAATATCATCTATTCACAGCGCGACCGCGTTTTGGACGGCGAGGATTTGCACGCAACCGTGCTTAATATGGCGAACGAGCTTGTCGAAACCGAGGTTGACCTGTACTGCTCTAACCCCGAGGCGCCCGATGACTGGAATTTGGACGGTCTGCGCGCATATTTCGGCGGCTGGGTTCTTGCCGACGGCGACCTTTGCTATTCTGCCGAGCAGATGAACAATATCGACAAAGAGTCGATTGCCGAAACGATTAAAGAAAAGCTTAACGCACTTTATGAAAAGCGCGAGGCGGAATTCGGCGACGAGCTTATGCGCGAAATCGAGCGCGTTATGCTTTTGCGCACCGTTGACGAGCATTGGATGGAGCATATTGACAATATGGACAGCCTGCGCGACGGTATCAGTCTGCGCGCCTACGGTCAGCACGACCCCGTTGTCGAGTACCGTAACGAGGGCTATGATATGTTTAACGGTATGACCGACTCTATCCGCGAGGAAACCGTTAAACGCGTTCTCACGGTAAAGGTTCGCCGTGAAGAGGGTGTCGAGCGCAAAAAGGTTGCCAAAGAAAGCGGCACATCAAGCGGCGAAAAGGCTTCACGCACGGTTCGCGGCAAGGGTGCTGTCGGCAAAAACGCGCCATGCCCCTGCGGCAGTGGTCTTAAATACAAACGCTGTTGCGGTAAAAATTCAGACTAACACCACAAAAAAGCCGCCGAATTTGCTTATCGGCGGTTTTTTATCGGTTATTTCAACATATAGTTTATGCTTTCGGCAATATTGCCGACCGCGCGCATTGTTTTGCCTGCGGTTTTTGTAATGCTTTTGCGGTTTCCCGAAAGCATTACCTTGCCGACTGTCGCCGCGACGATACCTGTCAGTACGCCTGCGCCGACACCTTTTATAAAATCTGAATTTTTATTGTTCACGGTGCATCCTCCTTTTTACATAGGATGTGCGCCGAAAACGGTTTTAATCACAAAAAAATATGTAAATTTTTACAGCATCAGGTATGCAAGTGCCAACAGCAGTATTTCGTCGCTTTGCTCGCCCGACAGCAGAAGTATCATCATCAGCAATAACATTCTGTCCGAGTCCATTTCGAAATTTTTAAGGTCTATCAGCTTCAGCAAGTCCCTGCCGAAAAGCGTTCCGCCTTTTCGCGGCGGCTCCTCGGGCGGTGGCTTGGGCGGTTCGGTGCTGTCGGCGGTGCGCACAAACGGCGGCACAGGCGGCATTTGCGAGCGCGTGTGCATTTCATACAGCTCTTTTTCATAATCGCGCCGTTTATCGTTACCGCCCGTTGGCATAATTTCCACCTCTTTCAAAACAAATCATTCAAAATACCCTGCTCGCGTAACAGCGGAACAAGGCTGACAAGTCGCAACATTTTCACCGCCTTGTCAACCCGTTGCCGACGCTTTTCCGATAAATGCGGTTTTAGCGCGGTCAGCAACGCCGCACGACTGTCGCAGGGGCTTGATTTCAGCATATTAACAACATTCATCAGCGCCCCGATTTCGCCGATATTCGCACCGCCCGACGGTGCTTTGTCGCCCAAAAGCTGTGACAGCATATCGCTTTTGTTCGGCTTTTCGGTTTCTTTTTCGCTGAAAAGTGTTGCCGCGGTTTCCTGCAACTTTTGCATTGCGCTCGGGTCGTTAAGGATTGCCGAAATGCTTTCGCTTAAATCAGCCATTTCGCACCCCTCTTTATTTCATAAGCTGTTTTATAAGCTTTGCCGCCTGCGGCGAATTAAGCACATTTTTCAGCGCATTTTCGTCGTTCAGCAGGGCGGTCAGCTGTTGCTTGCCGTCTTGCGGCAGAGAGTCCATCAGCGCCGCCGTGTCGCCGGATGAGAGTGCCGCCGAAATTTTCGCAGCATCTATTCCGCTTTCGCCTGCCGCGGTGTTAAGTAACGAAAGCAGCTTGGTTTTATCTATTTTTTTGTTATTCATTGCAAAACCACCTTAAATTTGTATATAATATTGTATGTTTGGAGATGAGGTTTAATGCGTGTTTTGGTAATATCGGACAGTCACGGCGAAACGAGTGGTATTCGCGAAATTTTGGAACGCCACGGCGATATCGACCATATATTCTTTTTGGGCGACGGCGCACGCGATATGATGCGCCTTTCGGCAGAGTACGGCACACAGCTTCACCTTGCCGCAGGCAATTGCGATATTTTCGAGCTGTCGCGACTTTACGAGCTTGAAAGAATTTGCGACACCACGGTGCTTTACACTCACGGGCATCAAATCGGTGTAAAATACGGCACCGAAAAGCTGAAAGAAGCCGCGAAAAAGGTCGGCGCAAAGCTTGCATTGTACGGGCATACGCATTGCCCGAAAATAGATTACGAGGACGGTATTTACATTGTCAACCCCGGTTCTGTCGCACAGCCGCGCGACGGCAGTAAAAAATCGTATGCGATTATTGACATCTGCAAGCAGGGGATAATGCCGACGATTATGCAGTTATAATATTTTATTCAAAAACCGCAAAATGCGTTACAAACGGAGAAGTTACAAATGAAATTACTTGCAGTTGACGGAAACAGTCTTATAAATCGCGCCTTTTACGGTGTGCATATGCTTAGTACCAAGAACGGGCATTTCACAAACGCCATACACGGCTTTATAACAATGCTTAACCGCATTACCGCGCAGGAACAGCCGCAGGCGGTTGCGGTTGCGTTCGACCTTAAAAAGCCTACCTTTCGTCACAAAATGTACGACGCCTACAAGGCGGGGCGAAAGCCTATGCCGCCCGAGCTTGCCGAGCAGTTTCCCGAGATTAAGGAATGGTTGCGGCTTATGGGTTACAGCGTTATTTCGTGCGAGGGGTACGAGGCAGATGATATTATAGGTACGCTTGCGGCGATTTGCGAAAAAAGCGGCGACGAGTGTATTATCGCAACAGGTGACCGCGATGCGTTGCAGCTTGTGTCGGATAAAACGACACTGCTTAACACCGTAACAAAGGCGGGCAAGCCCGAGGTGGTTCGCTATACGCCGGAGCTTATTTTCGAAAAATACGGTGTCGAGCCGCACAAGATGATTGATATAAAGGCGTTGCAGGGTGATACCTCGGACAATATACCCGGTGTCAGCGGAATTGGCGAAAAAACCGCGGCGATGCTTGTTTCAAGCTATGGAACAATTGATGAAATTTATGAAAATTTGGCAGAACTGCCTATAAAAGAGGGCGTTCGAACAAAGCTTGCCGCGGGCAAGGACAGCGCGTATTTAAGCAGGACTCTCGGTACAATAAATCGCGATGTGCCGATTGATACCGACCCCGAAAAATATCTTGTACAGCCGCAAAACCGTGAAGAGCTTGTCGCTTTTATGGCACGGTTCGAGCTGTTTAAGCTTATCGAAAAAATGGGGCTATCGGATATTACGGTAACCGCACCGCGGCAAGAGGCGGTTGAATATTCGTTTTGTACCGAATTGCCCGAATCCGATATGTATACGGTTTGCATTATAGGCGAAAGTGCGGCAATTTGCACAGACAACTCGGTCGCTGTCGTGCCGACAGGGTCAGAATATTTTAAAAATTTGGCTGAAGGTGCCGTGGCGAAAAATGTCTACGATTTAAAAACGGCGTATAAGCTGTGCGAGGGACTCGGAATATCACTTGAAAATGTTGTTTTCGACGGTATGCTTGCGGGCTATTTATGCTCGCCGTCCGCCTCGGGATATGATATAGAGCGACTTGTTAAGGAATATGCCGCGCCCGATGTGTCCTTCGGTTGCGAGGTCGCCGATGAGGCGGTAACCGTGGCAAGATATGCCGAGGTTTCGAAAATTTTAAAACAAAAGCTTGACGAAAACGGTCAGTCGGGCTTGCTTGCCGAAATTGAACTGCCGCTTGCGCGCGTGCTTGCCGAAATGGAAATGTGCGGCTTTTGCGTGGATTTTGAGGGTATAAAGCAATACGGTGACGAGCTTGCCGAAATTTTAGAACAGTTAAGTCAAAACATATGGTTCCACGCAGGCGGAGAGTTTAACATAAATTCGCCCAAACAGCTTGGCACGGTGCTTTTCGAAACACTCGGACTGCCTGCGAAAAAGAAAACCAAGAACGGCTATTCCACTAATGCCGAGGTGTTGGAGGGGCTTGTCGGTGTTCACCCGATTGTCGAGGAAATTTTGGAATATCGCAAGCTTTCAAAGCTTAAATCGACATATTGCGACGGGCTTTGCGCCGCAAACGACGGTAGTGGCAGAATACACTCTACACTTAATCAGACCGAAACACGAACGGGTCGAATAAGCTCGGCAGAGCCGAATTTGCAAAACATACCCGTGCGCACCGATGAGGGCAGAAAGCTGCGCCGCTATTTCAAGGCGGCAGAGGGGTATACCCTTATCGACAGCGATTACAGCCAAATCGAACTGCGCGTTTTAAGTCATATGGCAAATGATGAAACAATGATAAACGCGTTTTTGGACGGTGTTGACATTCACACCGTTACCGCATCGCAGGTTTTCGGTATCCCTGTTGAAATGGTTACGCCTATGCTACGCGGTCGCGCAAAGGCTGTTAATTTCGGTATAGTGTACGGCATAGGTGCGTTTTCGCTTGCTAAAGATATAGGTGTTGCCCGTAAAACCGCACAGCAGTACATTGACGGGTATTTGAACACTTATTCGGGTGTTGCCGAGTTTATGGAAAACACCGTGGCAGAGGCAAAAAAGACGGGTTACACGACCACGCTTTTTTCGCGACGCAGATATTTGCCCGAGCTTACGGCAAGTAATGCGCTTGTCCGTGCCGCAGGCGAAAGAATAGCGCGAAATATGCCTATACAGGGTACGGCGGCGGATATTATAAAGATAGCTATGGTAAAGGTCAGCGAGCGTTTTCGCCGTGAAAAGCTTGATGCGCGCCTTATAATGCAGGTACACGATGAGCTGATTGTAGAGGCGAAAGAGGAAATTGCCGAGTATGTAAAGCAAATCGTCGTCGACGAAATGCAAAATGCCGCGCACCTTTCCGTGCCGCTTACGGTGGATGCGCATATAGGTAAAACTTGGTATGATGCAAAGGGGTAGCTTATGAGGATTTTTTTCGCAACCGAACAGAATTGTGCGGATATAGCCGAAATAGAAAAGGCTTGCTTTGTCGCGCCGTGGAGCTGTGATGATTTAAAGCAGGCACTAAAGTTTGATACAAAGCTGCTTATTGCGACGATTGACGGCAAAACCGCAGGCTATGCAGGGGTGCAGGTAACACCCGACGGCGGATACATAACAAATGTTGCCGTTTTGCCGCAATACCGCCGACAGGGCATTGCAAAAGCGTTACTTAATCGTCTTTGCACCGTGTCGGATACTCTCGGGCTGTCTTTTTTGAGTCTTGAGGTGCGCGAAAGCAATTTTGCCGCGCGCTCGCTTTATGAGGAGGTCGGCTTTACACAGGTCGGCATACGCCCGAATTTTTACGCCAATCCCAAGGAACACGCCGTTATTATGACAAAATATTTTATATCTGTGGTGAGGAATTAGCTTATGAACATACTTGCGATAGAAAGCTCCTGTGACGAAACCGCGGTTGCGATATGCCGCGGCAGAACCGTACTTTCAAGCGTTGTCGCAACGCAGATTGCCGAACACGCACTTTACGGCGGCGTTGTGCCCGAAATAGCCTCGCGCCGTCATTGCGAAAGTATTTCGGCGGTTTGTGACAAGGCTTTGTCCAACGCAAACCTCGGCTATGCCGATATTGATGCGGTTGCCGTAACCTTTGCGCCCGGTCTTATAGGCGCACTGCTTGTCGGCGTAAATTTTGCAAAGGGTCTTGCAAAAAGCCTATCGGTTCCGCTGATACCCGTGCATCATTTGCGCAGTCACATTGCGGCAAACTATATAACACACCCCGATTTAGAGCCGCGCTTTTTGTGTCTGCTTGTGTCGGGCGGCAACAGTCATATTTTAAGTGTTGACGATTACTGCAAATTCTCGGTTCTCGGCAGAACGCGCGACGATGCGGCAGGCGAGTGCTTTGACAAAACCGCGCGTTGTCTTGGTTTGCCGTACCCGGGCGGCGTAAAGCTTGACAAGCTTGCCGACGATGGTGACCCGACAAAATACAAGTTGCCTTGGCCGAGGGTAGAGGGCACACCGCTTGATTTCAGCTTTTCGGGGCTTAAAACCAATGTTATGAACACGGTCAACAACGCAAAGCAAAAGGGAATTGAAATAAACCGTGCGGATATGGCGGCGGCGGTAAGACAGCGTGTTTGCGATATTGCGGTTTCAAACACTTTGCTTGCGGCAGAGCAGACGGGCATTAAAAAAATCGCAGTTGCGGGCGGCGTTTCGGCAAACAGCGAGCTTCGCCGCAGAATGGGCGAGGAATGTGAAAAACGCGGTTGGAAGCTGTATATCCCCGAGCTTTGCTATTGCGGCGATAATGCTGCTATGGTCGGTGTGCAGGCGTTTTACGAATATAATGACGGTAATATCGCCGACTCGGCTTTAAATGCCGCGGCGACAATGCCGATAGATTACAGATAATTTACATTTACTTTAAAAGTGTATGTAACCGTTTAAAATTTAATAAAAATCAGGGGTGTTTATTGTGTAAAACAACAATTTTTCGCAAAAAACGCCCTTTTTTGTAAAACGGGTATAGTAAAAATGTAATCGGTTTGTTATAATAATAGCAAGTGGCGTTTTTGCCACGGTACGGAGGGGTGTACGAATGAACAAAATCAAGCGTATTGCCGTGTTTAACGACATTTCTTGTTTCGGCAAATGTTCGCTTACCGTTGCATTGCCTGTAATCTCTTCGTTCGGTGTCGAGGCTGTACCGCTTCCTACTGCGCTGTTATCCACGCATACAGGCGGCTTTTCTGGATATACGAAAACCGTTTTAACAGACGAGCTACGCGGTATTATCGGTCATTTTGAACAGCTTAAACTGCATTTTGACTGCATATACACAGGCTACTTTTGTTCCGAGCAGCAAATACGCCTTGCGGCAGAATTTATAAAAAAGTTCAAAGCCGAGGATACAGTGGTGCTTGTTGACCCCGTTATGGGAGACGGCGGCAGTCTTTACGACGGCTTTAATGCCGATACGGTTGCGGCTTTGCGCGATTTATGCGCTTTGGCTGATTACATAACCCCCAATTATACCGAGGCGGCTTTTCTTGCAGATATGCCGCAGGGAACCGCGCCCGACCTGCTTTTAAAAGGTCTGTGCGGCAAGAATAAAATCATAACGGGTGTACCCGACGGCGAACGCATAGGCTATTTTGCGCAAATCGACGGGCAGACCGTTACTCGCTTTTCATCGCGGCAACAGGGCGTGCTACACGGTTGCGGTGATGTTTTCGCCGCGGCACTTGCGGCAAAGCTTGTTGAAAAAGACGGAAAAACGGCATTTTCGGTCGCCGCCGACTTTTGCGATAAATGTATATTTGAAACCGAAAAACTAACGGAGCATTGCTACGGCACAGCTTTTGAAAAAGTGTTGCGCGGTGCAATGTCATCCGATAAAATATAGCAGTGACAATGCCAAACAGCATTGTGTAAAACCAAAAAGCCGCCAAATGCGGCGATGTATCGACCAATGAATGTAAGGAGTAACAGAGATGGACATTTTTTCGGTTCTGCACCTAATTTTGGGACTGGTATTTTTCCTTTTCGGAATGAATGTTATGTCATCAAACCTTGAAAAGATGGCAGGCGGTAAGCTTGAAAGCGCACTTAAAAAAGCGACAGCTAACCCGTTTGTAAGTATGGCACTTGGTGCCGGCATTACAATTGCCATACAGTCGTCCTCGGCGACGACCGTTATGCTTGTGGGTCTTGTAAACTCGGGTATAATGAAGTTTGCACAAACCCTGTTTGTCACCTTCGGTGCAAACATCGGCACAACACTTACGGCGTGGATTTTAAGTCTTTCGGGTATCGAAAGCAATGTTTTGTGGGTGGAAATGCTAAAGCCCGAAAACTTTTCGCCTATTTTCGCAATTGTGGGTATCGCGCTTATGATGATGAGCAAGAGCGACCGCAAGAAGAGTATAGGTACAATTTTTGTCGGCTTTGCTGTGCTTATGTACGGTATGGAGCTTATGAAGAACGCCGTAAGCCCATTAAGCGAAATGCCCGAGTTTTCGCAGCTGCTTGTTAAGTTCAACAACCCCATTATCGGTGTTGTTATCGGTGCGCTGTTTACCGCGGTTATACAAAGCTCTGCCGCGTCCGTCGGTATTTTGCAGGCACTTTCGCTTGCGGGCGGTCTTACATACGGTATGGCTATTCCGATAATTATGGGTCAAAATATAGGCACCTGTATCACCGCAATTATTTCCTGTATCGGCACAAATGCAAACGCAAAGCGTGTTGCGGTACTTCATCTTTCGATAAACACCATAGGCACTGTAATTGTTTTAAGCGTCTATTCGGCACTCAACGCAATTTTCAGCTTCGGCTTTTCCACTATGGATATTGACCCCGTCGGCATTGCGCTTATGCATACCGTGTTTAATGTAATAATCACGGCAATTCTCGCACCTTTCGCAAAGCAGATTATTCGCCTTGCCGAAATTCTTGTGCCGGACGATAAAAAGCACAAGCAGGCAGAAAACGACTTTGTGCTTGACAGTCGCTTGTTAAGCTCGCCTTCGGTTGCGGTAAGAGAGTGCGGCAACTACACCAAAAAGATGGCACGCCTTGCCGAAAGCACAATGTCGCTTGCCGTTGATTTGCTAAGTAATTACGACCGCGATGCGGTTGAAACCGTTAAGCAAAACGAAAAGAGTATAGATATGCTTGAGGACGGTCTCGGCAGTTATCTTGTTCGCCTTTCTGCAAGCGAACTGTCTATGGGTGACAGCCGCAATGTTTCGAAAATGTTGCATACTATCGGCGATTTCGAGCGCTTGGGCGATCACGCCTTAAACCTTACCAAGGCGGCAGAGGAAATACACGACAAGCACACCAAGTTTTCATCCGAGGCGCAAAAAGAGCTGGCTGTTTTGACGGCGGCTATCCACGATATTTTAAGCTTAACCGTAGAGGCGTTTTGCGAAAGCAATGCCGAGCTTGCCGCGCGCGTAGAGCCGCTTGAGCAGGTTGTGGACAAGCTTACCGCAAAAATCAAGAACAACCACATTACCCGTTTGCAAAACGGCGAATGTACAATTGAAACAGGTTTTGTTCTGTCGGATATTATAAATAATTTCGAGCGTATTTCCGACCATTGCTCCAATGTTGCGGTTGCGGTTATCGAGTTAGACCACGGTAGCTTTGACACACACAAGTATCTGCATGATGTTAAGCACGGCGACACACTGTTCGGTCAAATGTTTGACGAGTATAAGCAAAAATACGCACTGTAAAATCTGAATTGCATAATAAAAAGGTTGGTTTTTAAAAGAAAATCAACCTTTTTTTATATATGGCACTTATATATCTTGATTTTTGGCGTGAAATGATGTAAAATATTATCAGTATGCGGATAGCATATTCGCAAAAAGAAAGGAAGTTTTAATAATGTTGGTTTCTGCAAAAGAAATGTTGCAAAAAGCAAAAGCAGGCAAATATGCCGTCGGTCAGTTCAACATCAATAACCTTGAATGGACAAAGGCTATTCTTCTGACTGCCGAAGAGTTAAAATCGCCCGTTATCCTCGGCGTATCCGAAGGTGCAGGCAAATATATGTGCGGTTACAAGACCATCGTCGGTATGGTAAACGGTATGTTGGAGGAGCTTAACATCACAGTTCCCGTTGCACTTCACCTTGACCACGGCAGCTACGATGCCGCAAAAGAGTGCATTGAGGCAGGCTTCTCTTCTATTATGTTCGACGGTTCGCACTATGCAATCGAGGAAAACATCGCAAAAACAAAAGAGCTTGTAGAGCTTACAGATAAGCTCGGCGTATCACTGGAGGCTGAGGTAGGCGCTATCGGCGGCGAAGAAGACGGCGTTATCGGCAGTGGCGAGGTTGCAGACCCGAACGAGTGCAAGATGATTGCAGACCTCGGCGTAACAATGCTTGCCGCAGGTATCGGTAATATTCACGGT
>CAZIEH010000005.1:0-22393 GCA_964538695.1 uncultured Eubacterium sp.
ATCCATACCCTGCGAACGAAGTCTGTAATCGAAATCGCGAATATTGTCATCAACGCGGCGCTCGTACATAGCCTCGGGAATTTCGGCTTTCATATTGTTGATAAGCTGGTCGATAAGCTCGTTCTCAACATCGTCGTTAGCCGCCTGCTCCTTGCGCTCGATAGCTTTCTTCTTAATATCCTCTTTAAGCTCGTCAAGAGTGTCAAATTCGCTGACATCCTTTGCAAACTCGTCATCAACGGTCGGAAGCTCGCGAGTTTTGATTTCATGCAGCTTTACCTTGAAAACAGCTGGCTTGCCTGCAAGATTTTCAGCCTGATACTCTTTCGGGAACTCGACATTTACATCAAACTCGTCATCGGTATTGTGACCGACGATTTGATCCTCAAAGCCGGGGATAAACTGATTTGAACCGAGGGTTAAAGCATAGCCCTCTGCTTTACCGCCGTCGAAAGGAACGCCGTCTACAAAGCCTTCAAAATCGATAGTGGTGATATCGCCGTTCTCGGCGGCTCTGCCCTCAACAGCAACAACGCGAGCGTTGCGGTCTGCCATACGGTTAAGCTCCTCTGCAACCTCTTCATCGGATACAGCGGCAATAACCTTCTCTGCGGCAAGCTCTTTATACTCGGTAATTTCAACCTCAGGATAAGTTGTTACGGTTGATTTAAAATGAACGCCCTCTGCCTTGCTGATAGAAACAAGGTCAAAATCTATTTTATCTTCAACCAATTTAAGGTTTGCCTCTTTAACAGCGGCATCTAAAGCATCGGGATACAAAAGGTTAAGTGCATCCTCGAAGAATACCTCTTCACCGTAATACTTTTCGATAATGCTTAACGGCGCTTTACCCTTGCGGAAGCCCTGTACGCTTATCTTTTTGCTGTTCTTGCGGTATGCCTGCTTAATGGCATCCTGAAAGCTTTGTGCATCAATCGAAATTTCAAGCTCATAACGATTGGTGTCTACTTTCTTTGAATTGATTAAATTCATTGTGTTTACCTCCAAAAATACATCAGTATGCAATATATACTATACCACAGTAATTTTCAAATTTCCACTGTTATTTTTAATTTTTACGAATTTTTTCCGATTTTCGTCGATTTTTACCCTTTTTTAGCGCGTTTTACAGCCTAAAAAGCTATTTTTTTACAAGCACAGGGCAAAAATCAATGCAATCGGCAGAGATTAAATTAAGCTTAATGCCGCCGTATTCACTTTCCGAAAAGCTTTTACCGCCGCCGTGAATGTGACCGTGCCAAACCTCTTTTATACCGTGCTTTACCAAAACATCGAAAATTTCGCCCGAAACCTGCCCGTTGAAATACGGCGGATAGTGCAAAAAAACCAACGGCTGTTTGCCCGTGTTTTCTGCCGCGGTAAGTGAGGTTTCAAGGCGTGCCGCCTCGCGCAAAACAACCTTTTTGTCAGCCGCCTTGCCCTCAAAGCACCAGCCCCTTGTGCCGCAAACAGCGTAATCACCGCAAACGGCGGCGCTGTTGAAAACGCACTTCAATGTATCAAAGCCGTTTTGATCGAAAAAAGCCTCAAGCTTTGTTAATGTTCCCCACCAAAGGTCGTGATTACCCTTTAAAAGCAGTTTTTTGCCCGGTAAAGAGTTTATATATTCAAAATCGGCTTTTGTTTCTTCAAGCTTAAGCGCCCATGAAATATCGCCAGGTATTACAACGGTATCCTTGGGCGAAACAAGCCGCCGCCAGTTGGCGGTAATTCGCTCGACATAGTTGTCCCATCCGCGAAAAACATCCATCGGCTTATCGGCAGATAGCGACAAATGCAAATCCGAAATGCCGAAAATTGCCATCGTAACTCCCCTTTTTTATTATTTTACCGTATATGACGGGTTGTTTTGCTCGTCAACACAAAACGCGTCGGTGTAATACCTTACACGCATACGCCTGCCAGACTTAATCACCTCGGCAACATCGAAACGCGGCATTTTATCTGTACCGATTTTGCAAATGTACGAATATGCCGCGCGAATAATTCTTTTTTGCTTTTGCGGCGTAACATATTCGGCAGGCGAGCCCATACTGTCGGCGGTACGCGTCTTAACCTCGACAAAGCAAAGGTAATTTCCACGCTGTGCAACTATATCTATTTCGCCTCCGCGCACTGCATAATTCATCGCCGCTATTCTGTATCCGCGCAAGCGTAAGTAAAGCCGCACCCGTCTTTCGCCTCGCCGACCCAAAGCACCGTCTTTCATAGCTATCGGTTCAGTATTTTCTTTAAAAAGCTCGGACGGTGTAGATCGCTTACACCGTATTGCTTTATGGCATCGATATGTTCACGCGTGCCATAGCCCTTGTGCTTTTTAAAGTTATATACATCGTATTCCTCACCGAGGGAACACATATATCTGTCCCTTGTAACCTTGGCAAGAATCGATGCGGCGGCGACACTTAGCGAAAGCGAGTCGCCCTTTACCAAGGCAAACGAGGGTATTTTGCAATCGGTCGGGGTGTGGTTACCGTCGATAATCGCATAATCGGCAGATGTAGAAAGACCGTCTATTGCACGGTTCATTGCAAGAAATGTGGCGTTAAGTATATTGTACTTTTCAATTTCCTCGACCGTGGCAAACGCTATGTTGTAGCTTAACGCATTTTCGATAATTTGCGTATACAACAGCTCGCGCTTTTTCTCCGACAGCTTTTTGGAATCATTAAGTCCATCAATCGGCTTTGCATCATCCAAAATAACAGCCGCCGCGCAAACAGGCCCTGCAAGTGGACCTCTGCCCGCCTCATCTACGCCGCATACAAAATGAAAGCCCTGCTGTTTTATGCTGTTTTCATATTCATTTGTCGGCAAAATTCATCACTCCGCAAATTCTATTGTTATACGCCCTAGCTTGCCGCCGCGAAATTCATCAAGCAGCATTGTCGCCGCCCTTTCGGTATCAACCTCGCCGCCGCGAACCACCATACCGCGCGCTTTGCCGATTGCACAAAGCAGGTCATAGGCTTCTTCGGGAAAATCGTTCAATTTATACCGTGCCGTAAGCGACTGAGGGTAGCTTTTTGCCAAAAACTCGGCAAGGCGCATTGCCAAAAGCTCTTTATCGGTAACATCGTCTTTAACCGAGCCGCAGAAAGCCAAATGCTCGCCCACGGTCATATCGTCGAACTTCGGCCATAGAACGCCGGGTGTGTCAAGCAGCTCTAAGCTATCGTCAACCGCAAACCATTGGTTACCGCGCGTTACGCCCGGTCTATCCTCTACCTTGGCGCGGTTTTTGCGGCAAAGCTTATTTATAAGCGAGGACTTGCCGACATTTGGTATACCGACAATCATAACGCGCAGTTTTTTGCCAACCATACCTTTTTCGCGGTTTGCCTCGATTTTATCTTTAAGCAGTGCTTGAACCTGCGGCTTGAAATTGCGCAAGCCCGTACCTGTTTTAGAGTCGGTTAAAATTGCCGCAATACCCTCTTGTGCGTATTTTTTGCACCACGCGGCATTTGCCTCGGGCGATGCCAAATCACATTTATTAAGCACAATTATACGCGGCTTTTTGTTTATGATATCCGCAAGCTCCGGGTTGCGACTGCTTACGGGGATTCGTGCATCGACAATTTCGACAACGGCATCTACCAAGCCCAACGACTCGGTAATCTTTCTGCGCGTTTTCGCCATATGCCCGGGAAACCACTGTATATTTTGTATATCTGCCATTTTAACTACCTCGTATTACCTAAAAAAGGTTATATCACCGAAAGGATAAATGCGCATAACTGCGTGACCGAGAACATATCGCAAATCGACCTGACCGATAGAGTCATACCTGCTGTCAAGCGAATCACCGCGGTTGTCGCCCATAACAAAAATACGACCCTTTTCGACCGTTACGGTGCGCGTCTCGGTGCTGCCGTCGCCCCAGGTCGTTATTTGACCGTCCTTAATATACGGCTCGTCTAAAATCTCGCCGTCAACAGATACCTGACCGCTTACGGGGTCGATTGTAACCTGCTGTCCCTCGGTCGCGATAACGCGCTTTATAATTGGTGCATCCTCGCGGTCGGAATCGCCGTTTATATTCTTATAGTTACGCGATATAACCACAATATCACCCTGCTTTGGGGTATAAAACAGGTTGGTTATTATCACCCTGTCGTTGTTGTGCAGGGTATTTTCCATCGACTGACCCTTGATGCCGACAACACGAAAAGCAAAGGTGAATAACAAAATAATTACAATTACCGACGAAATTACGGCATCCAACCACTCGAAAATTTCTTTTTTTATGCCCGTCGGCTTTGCCGCAACAAGCTCCTCGTTATTACCGTTAAAATTATCCATTCTTATGCCCCATTTTTCTCATTTAAGCAAACAAAGGGGCAATAAATGCCCCTTTGTCGCCTTTTAAATCAGATGATTTGTTCTTTAAGCTTTGCCGCTTTACCAACCTTATCACGAAGGTAATAAAGCTTTGCCCTTCTGACTTTACCGTTACGGACAACCTCTACCTTTTCAACATTCGGCGAGTGAACGGGGAATACACGCTCAACACCGACACCGTAAGAAATACGGCGAACAGTAAAGGTTTCGGAAATGCCGCTGTTGTTACGAGCAATGACAGTACCTTCGAAAATCTGAATTCTCTCACGCTCACCCTCGCGGATTTTTACATGAACCTTAACGGTCTGACCGATTTTGATTTCAGGTGCATTTTCTTTAAGCATACCTGCGGTCAAGTTTTTGATTGCATCCATTTAAAATTTCCTCCTTAATTTTCCCAGACATTCATTCGTTAATATAACCAGAGGACTGTCCGCTTCTAATGTCGAATTTCGGCACAGAACCCACTTGTAAGGACAAGTGTAATCAAATGCTTTAATATATTACCACAATTACGCTGTGTTGTCAAGTTTATTTTTTACGCTTGACAGCGTGGCAAAAGTATGTTAAAAATTTATTATATTACCACAAGGAAAGATGTATATGAAAAAAGTCATTTACAGAACAGTTGAGTCCTGCGAAGCACTGTTATCGCTTTCGGGATTAAACCTTTTAAAGGGCGTTCTGCCTGCCGTTATAGCGGACGGCGGCGACGCGTCTGACAGGATAGCCTGCAGTGAGGAAACCGTGCAGGAGGTGCTTTGCAAGCTTACCGACAGCAGCCAAATAGCCCAAGACACATTTATAAGTGTTGCCGCCGACGAGTGTACATTTATTTACGATATGCGTGAGAGTGTTAAGGTCGACCGTATTTATATAGGCAGTCGCCTTTCAAACGAAACGGCACAACAGGAATACGGCGTATACATTGCCGACGATTTACAAACGCTTTTCAACCGTGAAAATGAGGTTGAAAAATTCACACTTCAAGCACAGGATTTCACCGAAAGCCGAAACAACCGTGTTCTTGATACCGAGGGCTATTGCGGCAGATATTTCGCCGTTAAAATTGCGGCACCGAGTCCTGTCGGCATATACGGCTTCGCGCTGTATAATCACGACCGAACCGACAAATACAGCTTTTTTAATAAAAATTTCGCACACAATATTCTTTCGGGAATAACCCCGACAGTTAAGGGCAGCTACTCTGCCGACCTATCACTGCTTACCGACGGTGTTTGCTTTGACGACGCGCACCGAACGGTTATCAATGCCGAAACGGAATATATTTTTAAATTGGAACGCGAAACCGCAATTAACGGCATTGCGATAATCGGCTCGCCGAATTCGGTTGAAAAATGCGTGGTCTTTTTCGGCAATGAAAAAGATACCGTTTTCGACGATGAAAATCTGACCGAGATTGAACCGATATTTAAACCCACCTCGCGCGACGGCACTGCCGCGGCGCTGTTGAAAACTCACGGTGAAATCGCCGCATACATCGGCTTGCGCTTGCCTGCCGATTGCGTTATAGACCAGCTTGGCGCCGAGGAATATATCGTCGAGCCTAAAAGCGATTCCGCCGCCGAAACCGAATAAAAACCGTAATATACCACCGCCACGATAAATATTATATTTATTAGGGCGGTGGTATTATGTTTCATAAAAAGCTTACTGCACTGCTGTTGTGCGTTACATCTGTCATTTTAACGGCAACGGCTTTTGCGGTGTGTCAAGGTAACACAACCGTACTGCCGATTATTATGTACCACCATATTTCAAAAAACAGCGTTTCACTCGGTGATTATGTAATATCGGTAACACAGCTTGAAAACGATATTCGATATTTAAGTAAAAACGGATATGAAACCGTAACGACAAAGGATTTGCTTTCTTTTCGCCGCGGCGAGAAAGCTCTGCCCGAAAAGCCGTGTATGCTGACCTTTGACGACGGTTTTTTAAGCGTTGCCGAATATGCCGTTCCGATACTGAAAAAATACGGTATGAAGGCTGTGATTACGGTAATCGGCAAAGAGGTATCGCGTTACAGCGAAATTGATGATAAAAACCCGGAATACGCCTATCTAAACGGCAATGCGCTTAAAAAGCTTGAAACAGACGGGACACTTGATATACAGTGTCACACCTACGATATGCACAACCTGTGGCCGCGAAAGGGTTGCGACAAAATTTACGGTGAAACCAGTGCCGACTACTGCAATGCACTATATTGCGACATCAAAAGATTTAACGAAATCTTTATGCCTTATGTCGGCAGAAAAACCACGGCGATTGCACTGCCCTTCGGCGCATATTGCAGTGCAACTATCGATAATTTGCAAAAGCTTGGGTTTTCTGTAATATTCACCTGTACCGAAAAGGTGAATGTTCTGTCTAACGAAAACTGTGACCTTTCACAGCTTGGAAGATACAACCGTCCAAGCGGCGTAACAAGCGAATTGTTTTTCGAAAAAATAGAAAAAGCAATACAAAGCAAAAAAGGGACAGCAAGCGGAGTGTGACCGCCGTGCTGTCCTCAGTTTATTTTATCATACAGGCGTTTTGATTAGTCTACCTTTAAAACAACCTTGCCGATATTTTTGCCCTTGTAGAGCAAGTCATGTGCCGCCTCTGCCTCGGTAATAGGCAAAATTTTATAAACCGTGGGCTTTACAAGACCTGCCGAAATTTTGGGCCATACCTTTTCAACAAGCTCTGCCAAAATTTCCGCTTTTACCTCGGGGGTACGCGAACGGAGCGTACTGCCGATAATGCGAACATTGCGAACATAGATGTTTTTAAGGTCAATTTGTGTCTGCTGACCTGCAAGTGCGGCAATCATAATCCAACGGGCGCCGTGCTTTAAATAAGGCAGGCATTTGCCCATAACCTCGCCGCCGAGGCAATCGATTGCAACATCGACAGGTGTGCCGTTTGCAAGCTGTTCTTTCAAAACCTCGACAATATCTTCTTTAGAGGTGTTTACAACTACATCGGCATTAAGGTGCTTAATAGACTGTGCTATTTCATCGCTTAAAACGCTTGTGATAACGCGTATGCCGAAAGCCTTTGCCATAGGAATAACAACGCTTGCAAGACCACTTGCGCCGGCGTGCATAAGCAAGGTATCACCCGACTTTATGCCACCCTCTCTGAAAAGGTTGAGGTAAGCTGTCGCAAAAGCTTCGGGAATAGCCGCCGCCTCTGCCATAGAGCAATTTTCGGGAACGGGCATAAGCATATCATATTTCACGGCAACATACTGTGCGTAACCGCCGCCGCCCAAAAGTGCGCAAACCTTGTCGCCTAACTGCCATTTTGAGACTTTTTTTGCACCGTCTGCGATTTCGACAATCTCACCCGATACTTCAAGTCCCATCCAATCGGGGCAACCTGGAGGAGGCGGATAATCGCCCTCGCGTTGCATAAGGTCGGCACGGTTAAGTGCGGCATATTCAACCTTAACAAGAACCTCATCGTCTTTTAATACGGGGTTCGGAACATCGCTCCAGCTAAGGCTTCTGTCGTCGTTTACCAAAACTGCTTTCATATAAAAACACTCCTTACAATATAATTTACTGTTTTAATTTTAGCACATTCGCCCTGTAATTAAAATGCACAAAACTATCCAAAAGCAAACCTATTCTACGGTCAAACAATCCCCGTAAGGTCAAAAGCGGGTATAAACGACATATCGGAACTGTCCAAATCCTGCACATAGCCTTTTAGTCCGCTGTCAAGAAACGCCGCCACCGTCTTTTCATACTCGCGCGCGGTGACCCTGCGTTTAAGGCGTTGCGGTACACCGTTCATAACCGTATACTGCCCCATTAGGCTGAAAAGAACATCAATTTTCATATCGGCAACGGTTTTTATTACAGTCGCCGCCTCTCGCGTACCAAAGGGCAAAAGCAAATGCCGTACTATAACGCCGCTTTTCAACAGCCCGTTTTCATCAAGCTTAGTGCCACCGACAAGTGAATACGCCGTTTCAAGCGCTTTTTTTGCCACCTGCGGATAATCTGCCGCCGCAGAATAAAGTGCGGCTGTTTCGCCGAAAGCATACTTGTAATCAAGCAAATAAATATCTACCACGCCGTCCAAAAGGTGCAGAGTTTCGGGTAATTCATAACCGCCCGAATTGAATACCACGGGTATTTTCGGACGGTAGATTTCAAAAGCGTTTATAATTAACGGAATATAAGGCGTTGGCGAAACCAAGTTTATGTTATGCACACCCTCGGCTTCAAGCCGCTTAAAAATTTCCGAAAGCTCTTGCGGCGATATGGCTTTACCGAATTTTTTATGGCTGATTTCGGTGTTTTGGCAATAAACGCATTTCAGCTGACATCCGCTGAAAAAAACCGTACCCGAGCCTTTTGTGCCGCTGATACACGGTTCTTCGCCTGTATGTCTTGCGGCACGCGCCGCAGTAATTCTGTACGGCATTGCGCAAAAGCCGCCTATGCTTTGCGCTTCGGTTCTTATCGCACCGCATTTGCGCGGGCAAAGGTTGCAAATATAATCCATATTATTCACCGACTTTTGCTTTCTCGCGGCGATATTGCTCGCTATTCGTCTCAACCTTAGGCTTTTCACTTTTTTGAGCAGTTTTATACACCGCGGTTTTCTTAACCGAGGTACCTTCGTAAGTGCGTTTTACTGCCACACGACCTGTAAAACAGCAACGGCATTTAGGACAAATAAGCGTGTTCCAAAAGCGGTTGTTTTTAACCTTCCATTCGGTCGCAGGCACCGCCTTTGTTCGACAGCTTTTGCAACGAAAAGAAAAATCGCTTTTCTTTAAATCCGGGCTGTTTATATCGGTAATATAAAACGGCTTAAACGCAATTCGCTCGTAAAATTTCGGATTGCGCGTATCAACCGTCAGCTTTTTATAATTGCCGAGATTGTGAATTTTTCTGAAAACATCTGCCGTAACCGCGCTGTCGTCAGACGCACGGTGCAGAGAAATATCATTTAGTGATACGCCCAAATGCTCTGCCGCATTTTTAAGTGAAACCTGATTATTATCGTCCGAGGGAACAACCGTTTGATAATACTTTTGCAGGTCGAGAAAATCACCGAAATAATCGGTCGGAAGCGTGCCCGAAAACAGGTCAAAATTTTCGACTATTGTATAAAAGTCGGAATTACTCCAAGTGACGGTCAAAAAATCCTCACCGCACCAGCTTTTAAACCTTTCAAAAGCATCTTTAAAGGGTATGCCATAGCGCATATCCTCGTTTGAAATATGCGTTAGGTCTTTAAAGCGCGTTCCGAGTCGCCTTGTAAGCTGTGACTTTATAAAAACATCGAAACGCCCGATTTCACGCAGACTTTCATCAAGCTTAACCGCGCCTATTTCGATAATTTCGTTTACAAACCGACCGTGCTTTTTACTGTATGCATTATTCCATTCAAGGTCAAGAAAAACATAATTCATTACTTGTTTGCTCGGCTTTCGGCTTTAAGTCTAAGTTCCTTTGAAAGAATACGCTTTCTTAAACGAATATTTTCGGGCGTAATTTCAACCAGCTCGTCATCTTTAATAAATTCAAGTGACTGTTCAAGGCTTAAAACACTGTGCGGAACAAGCTTCAGCGCATCATCCGAACCCGAGGCACGCATATTTGAAACCTGCTTTTTCTTGCAGACATTGCAAACAATATCCTCGTTTTTCGGGTTTTCGCCGACAATCATACCCTCGTAAACGGGTACACCGGGACCTATGAAAAGTCTGCCCCTGCTTTGGGTATTGAAAAGACCGTAGCCTGTTGTTTCGCCCGTTTCGTGTGCCACAATAGAGCCTGTGTTGCGCTGTTCAATATCGCCCTTGTAAGGCTCATAGCTGTTGAAAATGTGGTTCATTATACCGTTACCGTTTGTATCGGTCAAGAACTGTGAACGATAGCCCAAAAGACCGCGCGCGGGAATTAAAAATTCAAGGTGTGTAGAGCCGCCGTCGCGAGTACCCATATTGGTAAGCTCTGCCTTTCTCGGGCCCAAGCGTTCCATAACCGTTCCGACATATTCCTCGGGGACTTCTATCATAAGTAGCTCAATAGGTTCTAAAAGCTGACCATTCTCGTGCTTGTAAATAACGGCAGGCGGCGAAACCTGAAATTCATAGCCCTGTCTGCGCATTGTTTCTATAAGTATCGAAAGGTGTAGCTCGCCCCTACCCGAAACCTTAAAGGTATCGGCAGAGTCGGTTTCCTCTACTTTAAGGCTGACATTGGTTTCAACCTCTTTAAACAGTCTTTCACGCAAATTACGCGAGGTGACATATTTACCCTCTTTACCTGCAAAGGGAGAATTGTTTACCATAAAGTTCATCGACAAAGTAGGCTCGTCAATTTTTACAAACGGCAACGGCTCGATATGCTCTGGGTCGCAGGCTGTTTCACCGATATTGAGGTCGGTTATACCCGAAACCGAAACAAGCTCGCCGACAGATACTTCATCAGCCTCTACTCTTTTCAGTCCCGAATATGTATAAAGCTTTGCGATTTTCGCACGGGTAGATGTACCGTCATTATGACACATTGCAACCGCTTGTCCTGCGCGAACCTTGCCGCGAATAACCCTGCCGACACCTATTCTGCCGACATAATCGTCGTAATCTATATTGGAAAACAAAAGCTGTAACGGCGCATCTGCATCACCCTCGGGTGCTGGAATACTCTCGACAATCGTTTCGAAAAGGGGCTTTAAATCGGTACCCTTTTCAGCCGAGCTTAGTGAAGCATAGCCGTCACGACCGGAGGCATAAACCACAGGAAACTCTATTTGGTCATCATCTGCGCCAAGCTCGATAAACAAATCCAAAACCTCGTCAATAACCTCTTCGGGTCTTGCGGCAGGACGGTCAATTTTGTTTATGACAACTATCGGCTTTTTGCCGAGAGCCAACGCCTTTTTAAGAACAAATCTTGTTTGCGGCATACAACCCTCGAAAGCATCGACAAGCAGTAAAACACCGTCTACCATTTGCAAAATTCGCTCTACCTCGCCACCGAAATCGGCGTGTCCGGGTGTGTCGACGATGTTGATTTTAATATCGCCGTAAAAAACGCTGGTGGTTTTTGAAAGAATGGTGATACCGCGCTCGCGCTCTAAATCATTAGAGTCCATTACGCGTTCAGCCACCTGCTCGTTTACGCGAAAAGTACCGCTTTGTTTAAGCATTTCATCGACCAAGGTTGTCTTACCGTGGTCGACATGCGCAATTATAGCGATATTTCTCAAATTTTCAATTTTTGCCATAAAGCATTACTCCATCCTCGGCACAAGCCGCTTTTAAAAATCAATTATTCCAAAGCCTTTCGGGATACTTACCCTCTGCCACCAATTGCTTTACAGCCTCGGCAACGGTTTCTCTATCCTCTTTATAAGTCATACCGTACCACTTGTCGCCCGTTTTTACAACCTTAACGGTTGCCTCGCGCTCGTTGACCAAATCATTTACAACGGTAGGCAGGAAAAATTCGCACTTTAATGTATTTTCGTTTTTGTAATATTCCAAAAACTCCTCGAACCGCCAAGGCAGCTGTGCCATAATGCGGTTGTCAAAGCCCCAACAGTTAAGCGAGGTAACGGTAGACGGTTCAAGCTCGGTATAATACTCGTCGTCATCGGTAAAGCAAATTCCGCCGTGACGGAACATAATTTTTGTGCGCTCGGTAACAGATTTTAAATAACCGTTCTCGTCGGTTTCGCAAATACCGCGTGAAACGGTACCGACCGCAGGCAAGGTGTTTTCAAGCCTATAACCTGCCATTGTGAACTGCAAATTATCCTCGTTTTCGTCAATATTGACAAGAAAATCGTGTATTTTGACAAAAGCCTCGCTACCGTAAAAATCGTCGGCATTTATTACCATAAACGGGTTATCGACGATATCACGGCAAGCATAAATTGCGTGACCCGTCCCCCACGGCTTGGTTCTGCCCTGCGGCACCGTAAAACCTGTTGGTATATCATCAAGGCGCTGAACAGCATATTTAACCGAAATATGCTTTGCGGCATTGTTGCCGACCGCCTCTTTAAAATCGTGCATCATCTTTTCGTTTACAACGAAAACAATTTCATCAAAGCCTGCGCGTATTGCATCGTAAATAGAATAATCTATAATTTTTTCATCATTGGGTCCAACAGGTGTTATCTGCTTGGGACCGCCGAAACGACTTCCGGCACCTGCCGCCATTATTACCAATGTTGTTTTCCTCATAAAACTTATCCTTTCAAAAACATTATCCGCATTTATTTCAAAAAGCAAACCGCCGCCCCGATATGTGGGACGGCGGATGATGGCACGCTTGCGGGGATTCGAACCCAGGACCTACTGCTTAGAAGGCAGTTGCTCTATCCTACTGAGCTACAAGCGCATAAATATGACCGATAACGCTGTCTTACGCAGTCACATCAGTGATTATATCACACCTGTTTGAAATAATCAAGACCTTTTCCGCGTTATTCGTCAATTTTTTATGTAAATTACAATTTTTTTCGCAAGAAAGCGTAATATGCGGCATTTTTATAACACCGCATATTACAGTCACGGTTTTTATGCTTTGTCGTGCTTTTTTCGTTCCTCAACCATTTCGGCTATTTGCCGCGGTGTAAAGCTATACTTCTTGTTACAGAAATGGCAACTCATTTCAATTTCGGGCATAGTGTCCGCCATATCCTCAAGCTCTGCCGTGCTTAAAGTATTAAGCGCATTTTTTACGCGCAGTTTGGAACAGTTACATTTATAGTAAATATCCTGAATAAAAAGAATATCAACATCAAAGCCGTCAAGCACGGTGTATGCGATATCATCGAGACGCATACCCTCTGCAAGCATAGCGGTTATAGGCTTCAGCTTTTCGATATTCTTTTCGACCATATCGATAGTCTTGTCATCTGCGGCAGGCAAAAGCTGAACTATAAAGCCGCCCGAGCAGGCAACTGTTCTGTCGCGATTTACAAGCACACCGAGTGCGCAAACAGTCGGTATCTGCTCGCTTACGGCGTAATACGAGGTTATATCCTCGGCAATTTCGCCGCTTACAAGAGGAACAACGCCGTTATACGGCTCTTTCATACCGACATCCTTTAAAACATACAAATAGCCGTTTTTACCGACCGCGCCCGAAACATCAAGCTTGCCGTTGGGCTTTAAAGGAATTGTAACATGCGGATTTTCGCAATATCCACGCACATTGCCGTTATAGTCCGAAACGGCAACCAACGCGCCGGTGGGACCGTCTGCCTTTACGCGAAGTGTTAAGCTGTTATCCTCTGCTTTAAGCATATTTCCCATCATAGACGCGGCAGTAAGTAATCTGCCGAGACCTGCGGTAACAACAGCGGTAGTATCGTGAATATGCGCGGCTTTTTCAACAATGTCGGTAGTGTCGACAACAGTAATCATTGCCGCACCGTCTGATGTTATACCTCTTATAAGTTTTCCCATAGCTATACCTTTCTCGCAACAAAATAAATGCGTTCGGAATGTTTGCGCGGTTTTTTCATACTCATATCATCAAGCACCGCCTCGACCCTCATACCTGCCTCCGACAACGCGGCGGTCAGCTGTTCACAGGTATACGCGCGCTCGCAAAATTCATCGCTTATACGCTCGTAACAGCCGTCTTTTCTTTCGCCGAAAAAGTCCAAATAAATATCGGTAACAGTGCCGTGTGTTTCGTTTTGCCAAGTGCAAAAAACACCCTCTTGCTCTATAACAAAAGTATTATCGGCAAGTATTTCCATATGCTTATACACGGTGTTTACATCAAAAATAAAAAGCCCGTCCTTTTCCAAAAACAGTGAAACACGCTTAAAGGCTTTTTTAAGCTTTCGCAAGTCGGTAATGTGGTTAATGCTGTCCATACAGCACACTGCGCCCTGAACGGTACCGTACAGGTCAAGCTGCTCTGCCGACTGCAACAAGAACAAACTGTCGGGCATTTTTGATTGCGCCTTTTCCAGCATTTCGGGTGACGGGTCAGCACCTATAACATCTACCCCACGCGCCAAAAAGCGCTGTGTAAATTCACCCGTACCGCAGGCAAGATCCAAAAGCAGTTCGGGGACTTTATCGAATTTTCGAAACAAGCTTAAAATATATTCAGTTCGTTCGTCATACTCGGCATTTTGCATAAGCAAGTCGTAGTATTCGGCAAATGCATCATATGCCATTATTCATCACCAAGTCGCGAAATGGCAATATCGTAACCGCCTGTGCCGTACTGCAACACACGATTAACACGGCTGATGGTTGCCGTGCTTGCGCCCGTTTCGTTTGCAATGTCGTTATAAACCTTTTCGTTTTTCAGCATTATGGCAACGTTAAGCCGTTGCGATATTGCAAGCAGCTCGTTCACGGTGCAAACATCTTCAAAAAAGTCGTAGCACTCGTCTACCGATTTAAGTGAAAGTATCGCTTTAAAAAGAGTATCGTTTTCGGGAGTTCGCAATTTATCCATAACAATCACCTTTTCTTAAAGTTTTAAGTTTTACGCACCACTATTTAATAGCGTTTTCAATATATTCCTTCAGCTTTTCGACACCCTCGCCGTTGGATGAGGAGAACGGAAAAAAGTCAATATCGTTTTCGCCCAATATTTCACCGAACGCCGCCATTCGTGCCGCATATTCGCCCTTATTAAGCTTATCGCTTTTGGTAAGCGCAACCACAAAGGGTAAGCCTGTTTCTATAAGATAATTAATCATAGAAACATCGTCCGCCGTCGGGTCGTGGCGCATATCGACAAGCTGTACCACAAGTCGAATTTGTCTGCCCGAGGCAAAATAATGCTCCATAAGCTTTGCCCAGCGTTGTTTTTCTGAAAACGAAACCTTGGCATAGCCGTAACCGGGCAAATCGCAAAAGCGAACATCGCCGCACTTGAAAAAGTTTACCGTAACGGTTTTACCCGGCTTTGTGCTGACGCGTGCCAGCGCTTTTCTGCCGACGAGCTTGTTAAGCAACGATGATTTTCCGACATTCGACCTACCCGAAAAGCAAATTTCGGGTAAATCCGACTCGGGTAGCTGTGCCGAAAAGCCATATGCCGCCTCGAAAGCTGTTGAATTATAATTTATCATATCTACTGTCTTACAACGGCGGCGGCTTTTTCCTTAACATCGGGTATCGCCGCAACCGAATTCTCCTTATTATGCTTTATGCCGCCCACAAGTGCCTTTGCCAAAACCTCATCTGCGGTTGAAACGGGTACAAGCTCTACATTAGCTTTAACGGTTTCGTCAACCTCATCAAGGTCGGGAATATTCGCTTTCGGGAAGAATACGGTTTTTACACCTGCGGCATATGCCGCCATAGTCTTTTCGCGCAAGCCGCCTATCGGCAAAACTCTGCCGCGCAGGGTTATTTCGCCCGTCATTGCAACATCGCGCTTTACCGCCCTACCCGTCAGTGCCGAAACAAGCGCGGTTACCATTGTTATACCTGCCGATGGCCCGTCTTTCGGAATAGCCGACTCGGTTGCATTTATGTGGAAGTCGCTGTTTTTGTAAAAATCCGACTCTATGCCGAGCATTGACGAAATACTGCGCACATAGCTTATTGCTGTTGCGGCAGACTCTTTCATAACATCGCCGAGAGAGCCTGTAAGCTCTACCGTGCCACTGCCGTCAAGGACAGAAGCCTCTAACTGCAAAAGCGTACCGCCAACCTGTGTCCAGGCAAGACCGTTTACAACGCCGACCTCATCTGTCGGTAACAGCTCGTCCGAAGTGAATTTGGGGTTTCCGAGAAACTCTTTAATATTCGACGCGGTAACCGAAACGCCATCGGTTTCACCCGAAACTATCATAGCCGCGGATTTTCTGCAAACCGCCGCAATAGCCTGCTCTAACTTACGCACGCCTGCCTCTCGGGTATAGTCATCGATTATACTGCGCAAAGCCGTAGCGGCAAATTTGCACTGTGCCGCCTCAAGTCCGTTCTTTTTAAGCTGTTTTTTAACCAAATATTTTTTGGCAATACGCAGCTTGTCTTCCCTTGTATAACCCGAAAGCTCGATAACCTCCATACGGTCAAGCAGTGGTGACGGAATTGTATCGGTACTGTTCGCGGTGGTTATAAACATAACCTTGCTTAAATCAAACGGCATATCCAAGAAATGGTCTTTAAAGGTTGCGTTTTGCTCGGGGTCAAGCGCCTCAAGCAACGCCGACGACGGGTCACCCTTGTAATCTGCGCCGAGCTTATCAATTTCATCAAGCAATATTACGGGATTGCAAGAACCCGCAATGCGAACGGCATCGATAATTCTGCCAGTCATAGCGCCGACATAGGTGCGCCTGTGACCGCGTATTTCAGCCTCGTCACGAACACCGCCGAGCGATATTCTTGCGAACCTGCGTCCCATACACTCCGCAACCGAACGCGCGATTGAGGTTTTACCCACACCCGGAGGGCCGACAAGACAAAGTATACTGCCGCCGACATTACCCGTAAGCGACTGTACGGCAAGGCTTTCGATAATTCTTTTCTTAACCTTTTCAAGACCGTAATGCCCGTTTTCAAGAATTTTGGTCGCTTGTGCCAAGGAATTGCTGTCCTCGGTATATGCGCCCCACGGCAGTTCGATACACGCCTCAAGATAGTTGCGAATAACGCTTGCCTCTTGCGAGCCGAATGGCATTATTTTAAGCTTTTCATTTTCGTGCAAAAGCTTATCCTTAATCTCATCGGGTGCGTTCAGCGACTTAATCTTTTCGGCAAGCTCGGCAGTTTCCTCATTCGGGTCAACATCGCCGTAAAGCTCCTCGTTAAGCGCCTTTATCTGCTCGCGCATATAGTAGTCGCGCTGATTATCGTCCATCTGCACCTTAACCTTTTCGGCAATTTTTGCATCTATCGCCGAAATTTCGGTCTCACGCTCCAATATCTCACAAACAAGCTCGGTACGCTTTATAGGGTCAATTTCCTCTAAAACGCACTGCTTGTCATCATACTGCAAGGGTAAATTTGCGGCAATATAATCGGTAAGATATTCGGGCGTTTCAGCCGCCGCAACAGCCAGCATAACATTAGACGGCAGACGCGGTGAAAGTGCGGCATACTCTTCAAAAAGGGTTTTTATGTGACGAACAGCCGCCGCCGAATACAACTCGCTTGCGGTATTCGGTTTCTCCTCGACAGGGCAATATGCACCCATAACAAAATTACGCATAGGCTTTGCGCCGTTCAGAAATACGCGTTTAAGTCCCTCGACCAAAACACGAACCTCATTTTCGGATACTTTAAAAACCTGTCGTATTTTCGCGGTGCAACCGAAATCGTACAAATCCTCTACCGACGGTTCTTCAACAAGAATGTCACGCTGACAAACAAGCAGAACCTCTTTATTATTGTTCATTGCATAGTTCAGCGCGGCAATTGATTTTTCCCTGCCGGCATCGAAATGCACCATCATTTGTGGAAAAACAACAAGTCCGCGCAATGGAATAAGCGGTAAAAACGAAATATTTTCTATATCCTTTAAAGCATTGTTTTCACTCAACGAAAACAGCCTCCTCTAAACATCAACATATTGCATATTGTATCATAAACGCCGCTTTATGGCAAGTGCAAAATCCGACACTTACCGATAATTTGCCGATATGTAAAAATAAATTCACAAAAAATAAATATACCGAGACAGCTTTAAAGGCTCTCTCGGCAATTTACCGAATTTTAAAAAGCTTTGTTAATTCCAGCCCTTTGTCCACTCGCCCTTTTGTGATGAAACAGCTGAGCTTGACAAAGTAGCGGAGCTTGTGTTTTTCGACGAATCGGATACACCGCTTTCGCCTGAGCTTTCCGATACGGGCTGCTGTTCGGTAAGCAAAACCGCCTCGGACGATGTTATTTTGTATTGCGACACCGTGTCGCTTGCCGCAGAGCTGACACTTTCGGTAATTGAAACCGTTGATGCCGCCGATGAGGTATTACCCCTTTTGCCACTGCAAGCCGCAAATGCGCAAGCAACAAGCAACGAACATATAATACACAAAAATTTATACTTCAATTAAAGCACCTGCCGTTATTATTTTTTATTCAGCTTTTCACGAACACCGTCAACACTGCGCACTATTTTATCGGCATAGTGTATACACTGCTTTCCGCTTTGAATATCTGTATACTTGATGTATGAGCGTGCGGTAAAATTAACCGTATCGTAACTGCCGTCCAAAGGGAAACCGACAATTTCGCCGCTGAAAACAAGGTAATCGTCATCATCCTGCAAAACGGTTGCCGGGCAATCGTAAACAGCACCGCCCATACCTATTTCAAGGTTATCATCATCTAAAATATCAGATGCGACTATCAGTGTACCGCAGACAATGTTTTCGCAGTTTTTAAAGTAATCGTCTTTCTTAACGCGTGTACCGAAACGCAAGCCTTGCGCGCCTGCGGTGCGAATTTTCGCGCCTAACATTTCCGCAGTAAGTGCAGTGGGTGCTGTGGAGCTTGCAAGCTTCGCAGTCGTTTTCTTTTCAAAATCAGCCGCCGCGGAAACCACCGTACCGTTAATATCCTTAGATGCAATATCCGTTACCGTAAAATCAATCGAAAAATCCTCGACCTGCTCATTTGCTACAAGGCAGTAAAGCGTGCCTATAAGATATTTGCCGCCGCTTGTTCTGTTTACAGTCTTATTTGTAGGCGAGGTCAGCGGCATTGTACCGTAAAGCAAAAGCTGTGCCGTGCTTTTTTCGGTATCACTGCGCTTTAAGTATGAACTCCACAAAGAAAAATCAACACGCTCGCTGTTTTGAAGTGTCGTGACAAATGTAAGCGGCACTACATTTTCACTGCTTGCAACAACACTACCCTGTATGCCGTATATATCATTAAGCGACTCAACACCGCTTGCATAAAGCTGTGTTTTTATAAGCTGATTGCCGAATTTCTGCGAAAGCTTTTCAAGTGACGACGAACTGCCGTCGAAAGAGTCTGCCGCGTTTTTGATGTCATTTAAGGCATAGCCGCCGTCCGCGAGAATATATTTGCCGCCATCAAAGCTTAGCTTGGCGGTTGTCGCCGCACCTGCCGTAAGTGAAAAAGGCAGTGCAAGCAATATACATAAAAATAGGGAAATAAATTTTTTCATACTGCACCCCTGATAAATCAATAATCCGCAATATATAATACCACAAACTTAAAAAAAGTCAAGAAACAAAACGCGACCGTGAACAAACACAGCCGCGTTAAAAATTATTCTACTTTGTTACTTTAACCTTTTTGGGTGTACTGTAACTGCCGTACAGCTTTGCACCACCCGAGGAAACATAGGCGCGAACCTTGACATAATAGGTTTTGCCTTTTTTAAGCGATTTGATTTTGCAGGAGGACGAGCTTCCGCTATACGCTTTTTTGTAACCCGAGTTTTTCTTTGAACTGTAATAAACCTCATAGCCGTTGGCTTTTGAAACCTTAGACCACTTAACCGTTACCGTCTTTTTGGCGGTGGTTTTTGCAGAAGAGATTTTCACCTTTTTCGGCGCGGTATACTTTGTGGTTTTAAGGCTTTTTACAGAGCTGTAACTGCTGTAAATCTTTTTGCCGTTTACGGTAGAGTATGTGCGAACCTTAAAGTAATAGGCCTTACCCATACCGAGACCTTTTATTTTCGGTGCGAGCGAAGTGCCTGTATAACCGCACTTGTATCCGCTTGATTTAGAGGTGCTGTAATATACCTGATAACCTGCACCGTTGGCTTTTGCGTACGAAACGGTTACAATACCTATACCGCTGTTTTTAACACTTGAAATTTTCGGGGTGGCAGGCTTTAAGGAAACAGATAGCACCGTTTCGGGGCCCTTACCCTTTGCCGACTTGTACTTGCGGTATGCGACAATCTTGTAATAATAAGTTGAACTACCGCCAGCCGATTTATCGGTATAGCTTGTAATTTGACCGCTTTCCACCGTTCTGATGGTAGAATATTTACCGTTTTTCGATGTAGCACGCATGATTATATAGCCATTTGCTTTGTCAACCTCGCTCCACGAAAGCTTTACGGAAGACGAGCTTTGTGACGCCTTAAAGCCCGAAACTTTCGGAACGGTGTAACCCATAGTTTTGGTTGAAAAGGTCATATAAATTGTGCTGTAAACCCTTTTACTGCCGTTAGCGATATACGGAATAACGCGATAATAATATGTGGTACCCGAAAGCAGACCCGTATTTGTGTACGAGGTTTTGCCACCCGTTACGGTGGTTATAAGTGAAAAGCCGCTTTTGGCGTTTGTTGAACGGTAAATCAAATATCCGTCCGCACCCGAGGATTTATCCCACGACAGCGCAACACTGTCGACAGTTTGATTTCTGGTAAGCTTTTCAACCGTTTCCGGATAAATGTAAAAGTTCTTGGTGATTTTGCCGCTGTAATTGCCGTTACCTTCAATAGTAACCGATGCAAGACCGGGCTTGATATTGTTCGTATAACGAACAACATAATTTTCACTGTCCAAAACCTCGTCATTTATAAAAACGGTTAGACTTTGAACCCTTGCGCGACCTGTGTATTCTTTATTTACAACGCCCTCGACACGCGCTTTAGACATATCCTGCAAATAGTCAAACTGTGCTTCAACGGTTTTTTCAAAATACGACGAACAATCTGTGAACCACGGCGCAGAAGATATCGGCTTAGTAGCAGCCTGCAACTGCAAATTAACGCTGTATTTAGCAGGTATCGGCGAGCCTTTAACGGTAATGGGTAAGCGCGCAATAATGAACGAACCGTTTGTTTCTTTGTTTGAAACATCGATATTTTCGTTCATATCGTTATCAAGCACAACAGTGCCGTCCTGCGCACGGATATTCCATTCACCGCCACGCATTTTAAGCGGTGTGGTTATAGCACCGTTCAGCACAAAATTTTCGGGTAATTCGTACGAAAACTGTATACCGCAAATGTCAACATCCTCTTCCGGCATAACCATTTCTATATCGATATAACCCGATTTACCGACGATGTTGCCCACAACACCGAGTCTTCCCTGCAAATTTACATCTGCAAACGACGACGGTGCAACCGTAACAATAAGGCAAAGGCAGGCGAAAAGCGCCAATAATCTTTTCATACAAATACCCCTCAACTTAAAATTAGACTTTTACACTAAAAATAGTATACCAATTATTTTAATATTTGTCAATATTGTATTCTTGTGCTAAATTAAAAAAGGTATTAAAATATATAATAAGGAGTGAATTTTTATGAATGATACAATATATACACAAACCGCCGCGGCTGTTAATGAGCTGATTGAAAAAAGCGAAATCGGCGCTGGCGACTTGTTGGTTATAGGCTGTTCTTCAAGTGAAATAGTCGGCGAAACCATCGGCAAAGGTTCAAGCCCCGATGCGGCTAAGTCAGTTGCGCGAGCAATACTTGACGAAACAGCGAAAAAAGGGATTTTAGTTGCGGCGCAGTGCTGCGAGCATCTTAACCGTGCCCTTATTACCGAACGCGCGGCCGCCGAAAAAAACGGCTGTGAAATTGTTAATGTTCGCCCTGCAATTCACGCAGGCGGCTCGTTCGCGACCGCCGTGTACGATATGCTTGAAAACCCCGTTGCGGTCGAATTTGTCAAAGCCGATGCAGGTATAGATATTGGCAGTACTCTTATAGGTATGCATTTAAAGCATGTCGCCGTTCCGTTGCGTTTAAGTGTAACAAAAATCGGCAACGCCGCCGTAACAGCCGCAAGAACACGCGCAAAGTATATCGGCGGTTGTCGCGCACAGTATTTGGATTAAATTTTAATTTACACAATAACAAAGCAGTCGCCGAAAGGCGACTGCTTTTAACTTTATTTCTTGGTTTTTTTCGAAACTGCACTGCTCCAATCGGAATAGTACTTGGTCTTGCCCACAGTCTTGTAGGTACGAACGCGTATATAGTAGGTCTTCTTACCCTTTAATTTCGAAATAGTTTTGCTTGTGGTCTTGTTCTTGGAAATCGTTACAGTCTTTGCACCGCTGAATTTCTTTGAAGTGCTGTACTGAATTTGGTAA